>JAWUVP010000018.1:0-23801 GCA_034112285.1 Gammaproteobacteria bacterium | reverse complement strand
CCCCGGCAGCCGTTGTGGCACAAGAGCGTGAAAAATTAGTGCAAAACCAAGCTGCCGTGCAGAAATTACAAACTCAATTACTGAAATTGGCTGATTTATAGACAGACTTCTATTCCCAAGAAAAGTCCTGTATAATTATACCTCTGCTGGTTAAACACACTATATGGAGATACTCATGCCAAAACATACACTTCTAAAGGCGGTTACAACATCACTAAGCCTTGCCCTTATCAGCACTAGTCTTCTGGCTGCACCAGTGAATTCCAACATGAACTGGAAGCTGGGTGTGGGTATTAATATTGATAACATTACCAAAGCTGATTCTTCATTTCAAAATGGAAAATATTTTGAGAGTTACACACAAAGCACTTCTGACCTAGGCTATACGCTTTCTGCAGTAAAACCTGTCACCAATCACGTATCGTTCAGAGTTGACTATGTTAGTGTTGGCAAAATCACACAAAAAGATAAAAACAATAATGGCGCGAGCATCGCAGCCACAACGAACCAATTCGTGAATCTACTAGGCCAGTATGCTTACCCTATTTTCAACAATTTTGATATGTATGGAACGGCGGGTATTGTCTACAACATCAATAAAACCACACCCAACAATGCTGCTCTGGAAACCGGCCCTAACTCAAGCGAAAATTCAAGTCTAGGTGTTGCTTATGGTGTGGGCCTACAATACCACGCAGGCGCTGCAACAATAGCCTTAACTGACATGCAACCTACCACGGCTATGATGACTAATGACATTAATGGCTACGTTACTTTAGATTTCCTATATCAGTTGTAATTGCTCTGCAAAAAAAAGGCGGTAATGAAACATTACCGTCTTTTTTTATGCCCCAAAAAAGCCTCTAGTGGAAACAGATAAACCACGTTACAATATACAGATGCAACGCGTACTTATTTTTATACTTATCCTCCTTAATGGCAATTCTCTTTTTGCCAGCGACTGGCAAAATTCCATCGGCCTCATACAAATCACCGTACCCAAATTTCAAGGTGCCAATAGCTATCGTTGGCTTGTTGTGCCTAATGTTGATGTGAAATATAAAAAATGGTTTTTTGCTAATGCCTATCAAGGCGTTGGCGTGAATGTGCTTAATAGCAAAAGATTTACACTCGGCACAAGTGTACTTTATAACTTTGGCGGTAAAGATGAACGCGCCGAACAATTTCCAGGCTTAAAAGATAATAACGACCAAATATTAGCCGGCGCATTTTTTAGCTACAAGCTAGGCCTGTTAAGTTTTTCGCTGAAAACCTATCGTGCCTTAGGCACTTTGAAAGACAGTGGTTATTATTCACCTAGCCTTGGTCTATTTATTCCCTTTTGGCATCCGTTTTTATTATTGACTGGGGTTAGCGCGCAGTTTAGTGATCGACGTTACTTACAGGGTATATTTGGCGTCACCACCAGTGAAGCAGCCGCCTCAGGTTTGCCTGCCTATCAGGTACATGCCGGTTGGCAATCAATCAGCCTTACCGTCATGCCTATTTGGGTGATTACGTCGCAGTGGAATGTCTCTGGGGTATTTTCGGTGAAAAGATTTTTAAATCAGGCCGCTAACAGCCCGCTTATTTTACATAAAACCACCTTCTTTTCTGGCCTGGCGTTAATGTATAAATTTGGCAGTTAAGAAGCTACCTGGCTGCGATTAGGTTAAGCCTTTTAATTCTGCAATAATATGCTCATGAAACATGCCATTACTCGTAATTGCGTTACCACCAAAAATCGTTTTCTCACCGCTTGAATCCGTGCACACGCCACCGGCTTCTTCTACAATAATTTTTAAGGGTGCCACATCCCAAGGTTGCAAGTTAAAGTCCATGGCAAACTCGCCTTTGCCCATGGCCACAAACATATGTTGCAAGTAATCACCCAGGCCGCGTTGGCGATAGGTTTGTTTAAGCAAATTCAACACGGGCTCAGCCACGCTCGAAGCCTCTTGACCGTATAAGCTGCCGTATAATGCCATGCTATCAGCAATATTCGCCACCTTAGACACGTGAATAGGGTTGCCATTATGAAAAGCGCCGCCACCTTTGCTGGCCCACCATTTGTCGCCCGTGGCCGGAGCCGATACTACGCCGGCGACCACTGCGCCATCAACTTCAATAGCCAGTAAGGTTGCAAAGAAAGGAATGCCGGCAATAAAATTTTTGGTGCCATCTATTGGGTCAATAATAAGCCTAACGTTAGAATCGGTTTTGGTCTCGCCATATTCTTCACCCAGGATTGATAACTCAGGGTGGCTTTTCGCCACTTGGCTGCGAATAAAATCTTCAATATCTTGATCGCCCTGAGAAACCGGGGTGCGATCGGCTTTAAGCTCAATTTTTAAATCGCTAGTGTTAAAATATTTTAACGCTAACGGATCTGTTTTTTCAGTCAAGCTTAAAAGAAAATGTTGCCAATCGCTCATCGTGTTCTCTTGATAAAATTAAATTATTTTTCTACAGCACCAACTAACTCATCACTGTTGGATAAAAAAACCTCTTCCTCTAGCGACATTTCATTCGCATCGGCTTCAACATCGTCCACAATAGCTTGCGCTTGCGCCAGCACTTCAGTGCTGATTTGCTCAACGGGTTCAGCTTGTGGCTCAGCATCCGCATCGGCTGTTTCCGGTGCATCATTCGCGGACACGGACACTAATTCCAATTGCTTCTCTAACTCGCTGCCTCTAGCATCCAAATCTTGCAACTCTTGCAACGTAGGCAAATCATTTAAGCCTTTTAAATTAAAGTAATCTAAAAACTGTTTTGTGGTACCCAGCAGTGCCGGCCTACCAGGCACATCACGGTGGCCTAAAACTTTAATCCACTCACGCTCGGCTAAGGTTTTGATAATTTGCGAGTTAACGGCCACACCACGAATCTCTTCAATTTCGGCACGCGTAACCGGTTGGCGATAGGCAATGAGCACCAAGGTTTCCAAAAATGCACGCGAATAACGCGGTGGGCGCTCTTCCCATAATTTTTTAACCCAAGGCGCATAATCTTGCTTAGCTTGAAAACGAAAACCACTGGCCACTTCTTTTAGCTCAACCGCACGCGTACTGCATTCTGCTTGTAACTCAGTTATGGCATCACGCACCAGCAGCGTCTCAGGGCGCTCTTCTTCTTCAAATAGCGCCATTAGTTGATTAACCGTAATCGGGCCTTCTGCCGCCATAATAGCCGCTTCAATGATGTGTTTTATCGGTAACTCACTCATGCAACGCTCCTAACGTGAATGGGGGCCAAGGGTTCGGTTTGAACCATCTCAATCATGCCGCCTTTTAATAATTCCAAAATAGCAATAAATGCCACGACCACACCGGAGCGGCCTTCTTTTACCGTAAACAATTGTTCGAACTTCAAAAATTCTGTTGTGCGCAAACGGTCCAACACTTCGCTCATACGCTCACGAATAGATAATGGCTCGCGCGCAATGTGGTGATGCGCACGTTGATCAATGCGTTTCATCACATCTTTAAACGCAAACAACAATTCATCTAACTCTACCGCGGGCAAAGGACGCTCTGCTTTTAAATTTGGCGGCGCGGCGTTAGCAATAAAAATATCGCGCTCTTGACGTGGTATTTCAGCCAAGTCTTCGGCCGCTGTTTTATAGCGTTCGTATTCTTGTAAACGACGCACCAATTCAGCGCGAGGATCTTCTTCTTCGTCAATACTTTCTGGCCGGGGTAATAACATGCGCGATTTTATTTCGGCTAGTGTTGCCGCCATCACTAAATATTCTGCGGCCAAATCTAAACGAATGTTACTCATTATGTCCACATATTCCATATATTGCTTAGTGATAGCAGCAATAGGAATATCTAAAATTTCGATATTTTGACGCTTAATTAAATATAACAAAAAATCTAGTGGGCCGTGAAACGTTTCCAAAAAAACTTCTAACGCATCAGGGGGAATATAAAGGTCTTGAGGTAGCTCCATTACGGGTAAACCCAAGATGCTAGCGATGCCAGCATGCGCCAACGGCACATTCGCCTCAATCTCTGGCGCAGCAATGTCTTCAAGAGTGGAATTTGGTATGTCCATTATTTCTGCAACTTGTGTCATTATTAATCCTTGTATTAACGGATAATGCCCATGGAATTTTTAACATCTATCATGGTTTCTTCAGCGATTTCACGTGCTTTTTCGGCACCTTCAGCTAACACGCTTTTTACAATACCCGGCTTAGCCAGCAACTCTTCGACTTTGGCACGAATGGGGGCTAGCTCTTCGTTAATGGCTTTGCAAATAGGCATTTTGCAATCTAGGCAACCAATGCTCGCACTGCGGCAGCCTTCTTGTACCCATTGCTTGGTATCATCATTTGAATACACTTCGTGCAATTTCCACACCGGGCATTTAGTTGGTTCACCCGGGTCATTGCGACGTACGCGCGCAGGGTCAGTGGGCATGGTGCGAACTTTTCTTTCCACTTCTTCTGGGGCTTCACGCAAGGTAATAAAGTTGCCATAAGACTTAGACATTTTTTGCCCATCTAAACCCGGTAATTTTGATTGTGGTGTTAATAACACTTCAGGCTCTGGTAAAATTATTTTGCCGCCGCCTTCTAAAAACCCGGCTAATAATTCACGCGCTTCAATATTTAAATTTGGCTGCGACTCGACCAAAGCTTGGCCCATTTCTAAAGCTTGCTTATCGCCTTGCTCTAAATATTTTTTGCGCAGATTATTAAATAATTTGGCATTCTTTTTACCCATTTTTTTAATGGCTTCAGCCGCCTGTACTTCATAACCTGGCTCACGCCCATAGATGTGGTTAAAGCGGCGCGCTACATCACGAGAAAATTCTACATGGGGTATTTGATCTTCACCCACAGGAATAAAACCGGCACGATACGCTAACACGTCAGCGGCCATTAACACCGGATAGCCTAAAAAACCATACGTGGCTAAATCGCGTTCTTTTAATTTTTCTTGTTGGTCTTTATAGGTTGGCATACGCTCTAACCAACCCAATGGGGTGATCATCGACAATGCTAAATGTAGCTCCGCATGTTGCGGCACTTGCGATTGAATAAAGACATTGGCAGAGCCTGGGTTAATACCACACGCCAACCAATCAATCACCATATCGTACACGCTGGCTTCAATAATAGCAGGGTCTTCGTAATGCGTGGTTAAGCCGTGCCAATCGGCCACAAAGAAAAAGCATTCATATTGATGCTGTAGCTCCAGCCAGTTTTTAATCACGCCATGATAATGGCCTAAGTGCAGCTTACCACTGGCACGCATGCCAGAGACGACTCGTTGTTGGGATGATACAGAACTCACGCTTTACCTCTATATAATAGCCCGAGATTATAGCGTAATGGGCTGGAAATTGCGATGCTTATTGGTTGCTCCTGTAAATCACATGGCCTATGTAAATCAATAGGTTAGCGGCACACTGCTAACCATCAGGCAGCCTCTATACCGTTAATTGCTGCTCAATCAGCAATTAACGGCGTTATCTGTTGATTAATCAGCAATTAACGGTAAAATGAGCATATGAAATTATTACGCTTACTCTATTCATCTTTGGCGAAATCTGTGGCAGAAAAACATAATGTCCTGCTGCTCGGCGCACGCCAAACCGGCAAATCAACCTTGGCCGAACAGTTTGAGCTGGATTTGAAAATCTCACTATTACGCCCAGGCATTCGCCAACGCTATGAGAAAAATGCCGAACTTTTTATTCAAGAAATTGAAGCCCTAGCCGAAGAGCTGGGCCGCATGCCGCTGATTATGCTGGATGAAGTACAGTTATTACCGATTTTGCTTGATGCCACGCAATATTTAATTGACGAGAAAATTGCCCAGTTTATTATTACCGGCTCATCAGCGCGCAAATTACGCACTGATAAAGTTAATTTGCTGCCGGGCAGGATCCGTTTGTTTCATTTAGATCCACTCTTGTATCAAGAGCAAGCAGAGCTCGAGCCTACATTAGAAGACATTTTACTCTATGGCGATTTACCTGGCGTTGTACTGGCAGAATCTGCCGAAGATAAAGCTAAATTACTGCAAGATTATGTTATTACCTATATTGAAGCAGAAATACGCAGTGAAGCAGCAGTACGCAATGTTAACAGCTTTGTTCGCTTTTTGCCCCTGGCGGCAGAACAATCTGGGCAGTTAGTTAATTTTAATAAATTCTCGCAAGAAGTTGGCGTGACCCATGGCACTATTGCAGCTTATTATCAAATTTTGGAAGATTGTTTAATTGCCTATCGCGTTGAACCTATCACCAAAAGTATCAAGCGTTCGCGCCTAGTAAAAACAGCAAAATACGTATTTTTTGATTTAGGTGTCAGACGTTTTTGCGAACAAGACACGGACATACACTATGACAACACACGCATGGCTAATTTCTTTGAACAATATGTAGGCCTCACCTTATTACGCTGGTTAAATGTGCAAGGTGCTAGGCAAACACTTTATTTTTGGCGTGATAACAATGGCCCCGAAGTGGATTGGGTGCTGCGTTTGAAAGGCCAATATATCCCTATTGAAGTAAAATGGACCGATAAACCCAAGGCTTCTGATGCACGTCATCTGCAATTATTTTTAAATGAATACGACGATGCAAACATAGGATATATTATTTGCAGAGTGAAGACGAAAGTTAAGCTGGCGGATAATCTCTATGCCTTGCCTTGGCAGGCCTTGGATACGCTCCTTACAGACTAAAAAGTTTTCAATGGCAAGGCTTCAAATAGACAGCATGAAGCCTTGCCACGAAAACGCTAATTAATTATTAGTGCCAATATTTCCAATAAGTTGCACTAAATTAGGATTAACAGGCGCCGGCAAGCCTGTTAGCTCACTCCATGAGACGGCATTAACCGAACTACTGGTTAACATAAATGCTTTAAATATATTCTCTGTAGTCGCTGCAGAATAATCACCTGAAATAATCCACATATTATTGCTCCAGCTTAGGCCCGTTATGACAGTATCATGATACGTTGTAGGTAAGCCTGTGATACGTTTTGCCCAAGTAAGTCCATCCGTGCTGGTGTAGACTAAAACAGTATCAGCGGCAACACCGCTTCCCTCTTTCACACCTACTGCAACCAAGGTGCCGTGGGCGCTATTAATGGCAGAAATGTGAGTGGCTTCGGCCGAAGCTGTTGTGTCTGGTAAGGTTACCTTCGTCCAGGTAAGCCCATTGTTATTACTAGCCAGGATAATGGGAACAGTCTCAGTAAAGCCATCGCCTGCGCTAGCATTACCACCTGCTAACCAACGCGAATTCGCGCTATCATATTTCAGCGTATTCAACTCCTTGAGTACTTCATCAGCGGCTAGGCCGTTGTTCGTATTCACCCGCGTTGAAACATTCGTCCACGTTACGCCATTATCAACACTTTCAAGTAACATGCCCTTATCTGCCCCAGCATCCTCGCCTGTTTGACGGTAAACCCCTGTAGCATACCAAATACCACCGCTGGCATTAGTTGTTGGCTCAAAGTCAAGACTATTCAAATCTATAGAGGTTAAAGATAATGTCGGGGTTACCTTAGTCCACGTTATGCCATCGGCACTACGGTAGATAAAGCTCTTAGAAATGTCGTCATTTTCATCGCCAATAATCACCGAGCCTACCATCAACCAAACACCATTTTTATAGGTTACATGCAACTCATTTGCGTCCGCGAAAGTAGCCGGCAAAGCTAGCGCCGTCCGTGCCGTCCAGGTTGAACCATCTGGGCTGGTGAAAGAGGCTATCGTTTCATTAATAGTATCAAAACCACTAACAACCCAAAGTCCATCCCCCCAAGCACTGGATAACAAAAAAGTTCCAGCAGGTGTTAAGCTACTCAGCTCACTGCTTGAATCCTGCCAAGTGGTCCCATCTAGACTTTTCCATAAAATAGACGTTCCGGCTTCATCACGTTCAACGCCCTTAAAATTTGCATGCTTAGAAGTGCTGTTGGAACCAAACCCATCGTGACCAACAACTATATGCAACAAGGCGTCGGCCTTAAGTGAAAAAACTTGGGTTATTTCGCCCGGTGTCGTGCCATTGGTTGCTTGAACGGTTAAGGTATGCATGCCTTCGGTACTGGGAGCTAAACTACCCACAATCGTACAACTCGAATTCGCTGCCACGGTTGTACCGGTGCAATTATCCGCGGTTAATTGCCAGCCTGAAGTTGCTCCAGCACTCAAGAATACTTTCACGCCGCTCAAAGAGAAATCACTGGCTGAGTTGGTGAGCGTGATGGTTACCGGTATATCAGCGCCGACGCTGGTGGTGTAAGTGGCATCCGCATTCGTGGTCAAGTTCCACGACAAGCAAGGAATGCCTGCCGTGCAGGCGGCAAAGCTAGAGCCTACAAATAAAATATTAAAACATATAATCCATAATAACTTTTTCATCTTGATATCCTTATTTAAATTTGTAGCTTAAGCTTAAGCTGAAGGCATTATTTAACAGTGTTGTGGCTGGGCTTGTGGTGGGTTGCAATGAAGACGAAGCGCCCAATTGCTCTTTGCCTAGGTTTTGGTAATTGTATGCTAAACGCACCTGCCATTTCGCATCAATGCGGTAACCTGCTCCAAGACCCAATGCGTAAGCAAGGCCGGTATTGGTTTTGCCACCAAAAGCATAATTGGCATATTGTGAAAAACCGGGTAACGCGGTTTGCTCATAGCCTGAGGTTTTATTTTGTGCGAAACCCAGGTTGGCGTTAGCAAAAACTTGCCATTGATCTTGCTGATAAATTGTCCAACGGCTGGTGAACCATAAAGCGCGGCTGGCTACACGATATTTAAAGTTATACATCGCTGTGCCGCTAGGTAGGTAGGTGCCGGTGCCAGAGCGCGAGAAGGCCCCCACATTCATAAAGCTTAACCCAAGCTCGACGTTCGGCCAAAAACCACGCGCCTGCTCTAAAGGACGTAAACCTATCATTTGGCTAACGCCAACGCTCACTTGCGTGGCAGTGCCATTGCTGGTGTTGGTTTGTTTATCTTTTAGAGTAGTCGCTGATGATAACGTGCGTGCAGCTGAGGTGCCTGGCGTGGCCTGACCCAGCGTTAAGCTAACAAAATCGGGTTGCTTCCAAATGCGCTGCCAAAAGCTAGGCGTTGCGGGTGCTGCTAAAAGCTGAGTGCTCAGCAGTAAGAGGCAAAAAGAGGGGATAAACTTATTCGAATGCCTGGCGCAGTTCCTTCCTTGAAATTAAGTAGTCGCTATCATACGAACTAATTGTGTGTGCTGCAAACGAAACCTTACCCCAGGTCACACTGCCCTCGTCCTTGACGCAATATTTCTGGCACATTTGTTTCCAAATCCACCACGGTGGTGGGTTCAATGCCACAATGCCCACCGTCAATGATTAAATCAATATGCTTATCCAATGCGTCAATAATGTCACCAGCATCGGTTAAAGGCTGTGAGTTCGGCGGCACAATACAGGTTACGCTCAGCAAAGGCTCACCCATTTCGGCCAATAAAGCGTGCACAATAGGATGATCGGGAATACGCAAACCAATCGTTTTTCGTTTAGGGTTAGCCAAGCGACGTGGCACTTCACGGCTGGCATTTAAAATAAAGGTAAATGGGCCAGGCGTGTGGTGGCGCAAAATACGATAAGCACTTTTATTCACCGCCGCATACGTGCCAAGCTCTGAGAGGTCGGCGCAAAGCAAAGTAAAGTGATGTGATTTATCAAATTGGCGAATACGGGCAATACGCTCTTGCGCCGCTTTGTCACCAATATGGCAAGTTAACGCATAGCAAGAATCCGTGGGGATGGCGGCAATTTCACCGGCACGTAAACGCTCGGCTACTTTTTGAATTAACCGTTGCTGGGGATTCTCAGGGTGTATTTCAATGTAATCAGCCATAGTGCTCTCTTATATAAACGATGTTGTAAATAAGGATATAGCCACTGAAGCAATATTGCCAGCTCTTTCGAGATTTTCAACACCAGGCTCCACCATACTGCAAGAAGCGTAGCTTTGCTTGTGTACTAAATATGCTACAATCGCGCAAATTATACTGGAAATTTACTTATGAAACTACTCTACGATTTCTTCCCCATTTTGGTGTTCTTTATTGTTTTCAAAATTTGGGGCATTTATGCGGCTACGGCCAGCGCCATTGTCGTATCGGCGATTCAAGTTCTTGCATACCGCATTAAAATGGGGAAGTTTGAACGAACACAACTCATCACCTTACTACTCATCTCCGTGCTTGGTGGCGCCACGCTCATCTTTCATGACCCCATGTTTATCAAATGGAAAGTCTCAGTCATCAACTGGATATTCGGCCTGGTATTTTTAGGCAGCGAATTTATTGGTAAAAATAATTTAGTCAAACGCATGCTGGCAGAAAAAATCAGCCTGCCCGACCCAGTTTGGCGCCGCTTAAATTTTGCTTGGGTGGCTTACTTTCTTATTCTGGGTTGCGTCAACATTTATGTGGTGTATCACTTTAGCACCAATGCTTGGGTTGATTTTAAATTATTCGGCGTGCTCGGTTTAACCATTGTGTTTGTTGTTTTTCAAGCCTTCTACTTAAACAAGCATGTTAAACATGAGCAATAATCAACGTGTCGAAAAAATAGAAGCCGCTTTAGAAGAAGCACTAGCACCAGAGTATTTACATGTTATTGACGAAAGTCACAAACATGTAGGCCATGCTGGCGCGCAAAGTGGTGGTGGCCATTTTAAAGTGATCATTAGTTCTGCTGCGTTTACCGGTTTAAACCGCATTGCTTCGCATCGGTTAATCAACGCCGCTTTAGCAGATATGCTCAAACATGATATTCATGCCTTAAGCATAAAAATCAAACCAATGGCTTACGCTTAAATTTACATATTGCCCAGCACATTAAAACACTGCCCAGTGCTAACAAGCTAATTTCAAAGATCAGCACCTTGTAAATTGAACATTTTGATAAATAAGGTACTAATAAGCTGCACATAAGCCAAGCAAAGGTAAACAGCATCCCTAAAAAAGCACTCGCCACGCCAAGGTTGGCATCATCAAATATATCCATAAAATAAGTAAATGCTGCCGCATAGGTCGCCGAAGTGGCCATTGACAATAAAACCATTATCAGCCATTGCAACATCGCATCAGGAATAAAATTGCAAAGTAAAAGTGAACACTGGGTTGTTAAACTCACTGCCAAAATTCGTTGTAGTGAATATTTGTTGGCGAGCATTGGAATGAAAAATAACAAGCTAAGCGTCATGACCAGCCCAACCAGCAGCTGATATTTGCCAATATCTTTCGCGCTAAAAGCATACACTTCGTGTAAAAAATAAAAATGACTCATCACATATAAAAGTATGCCAAATGACACCACGCAATATCCAAAAATAAAAGCAACAAAATCAGCGCGCTTAAAATACACTAACGCTTGCTTGAGCGAGCTCCAACGACTTAACTGCAAACGATTGCCACCGGGTAGCTCGTGAAAAAACTCTAGCAGCAACACTAAATTAAATAACGCAATCGCTAAACCCAGCCAGAATGGGGTGCTAATATCAAACCATCCCAATAATTTAACATCGGATAAAAAAATCCCAACCAATGGCCCAAAGCAAAGCGCTAGAGTGCAAGCGGCTAAGTAAATAGAAAAATATTGCATTCGCTTGGTGTTAATAGCCACATCAGCAATAGCCGCTCGCGCCACAACATGCACACAAACCCCCACTCCAAGGAGAATACGTCCAAAAGCGAACAGCACCATGCTAGTAAAAGCCAGCGCCAATAACTGCAACGATAATGCTAAGGCCACCAGTAAAAAACCTATTAGCATCACCGGTTTGCGCCCATAATAATCGGACAAGCTCCCGACAAATAAAGCTGCCAACAAAGATCCCACCGCCGGCAAAATCAACAAGGCTAAAAACACGAGGTAACGCATAGGCTCGGTCATATTGACTGGCAGCATATTAAAGTGGGGTTGCACACATAAGCGATAAAGTGTTGGTGTAATAACCAAAAAGCTAAAGCTTTCTAGAAAAATAATGAAAGAAAGTGAGAATAAATTTTTACGGCGAATTTTTAATAGCATTGTTACTAATACCGATAAAGCGCCCTGTTAGTAGATGAAGGCTCAAATTACAAATACTGGCAGCGAACAACTTCAGACAGAACTGTCAAAAATTATTCGCTGAGTATATTTTTTAATTTACTTCATGGCCTCTAACATAGCAGCGCCTAAATCAGCAGGTGAATTCACCGTGCTAACTCCAGCCGCTCGTAAAGCCTTGAATTTTTCTTCAGCAGTACCTTTACCACCTGAGATGATTGCACCGGCATGACCCATACGCTTTCCAGCAGGCGCTGTTACACCAGCAATGTAAGACACCACAGGTTTTGTAACATTATGCTTGATGTAATCAGCCGCTTCTTCTTCAGCTGTACCACCAATTTCACCCACCATAATGATGCCTTCAGTTTGAGGATCATTTTGGAATAATTCCAACACGTCAATAAAGTTGGTGCCCGGAATCGGATCGCCACCAATACCAACACACGTACTTTGGCCAAGGCCAGCATCTGTTGTTTGCTTGACCGCTTCATAAGTCAATGTTCCAGAGCGTGACACAATACCAATTTTACCTTTTTGATGAATGAAACCCGGCATAATACCAATTTTACACTCACCCGGTGTGATAACACCTGGGCAGTTTGGCCCAATCAGGCGTGAATTGCTGCATTTATCAAGGTAGTATTTAACTTCAAGCATATCCAACACGGGAATGCCTTCAGTAATACAAACAATCAAAGGAATGCCAGCGTCTGCTGCTTCTAAAATAGAATCTTTACAAAAGGCTGCAGGTACATAAATAACCGTAGCCTCCGCACCGGTTTCTTCAACCGCATCTTGCACGGTATTAAAAACAGGCAAACCTAAATGTTCTTGGCCACCTTTACCAGGGGTGACGCCACCCATGATTTTTGTGCCATATTCAATCGCTTGTTCTGAGTGAAATGTACCTTGTTTACCGGTGAAGCCTTGGCAAATAACAGTTGTGTCTTTATTAATTAAAATGCTCATTTGCTTTCTCCTACCAATTTAACAATTTTTTCTGCACCATCAGACAAGCTAGTGGCTGAAATTAAATTCAACTCACTGTCTTCAAGTTTTTTCGCACCAATATCTGCGTTGGTACCTTCCAAACGCACAACCACTGGCACGTTAACATTCAACTCTTTTGCTGCGCCAATAATACCGTCAGCAATTAAATCACAACGTACAATTCCACCAAAGATATTAACTAAAATACCTTTCACGCTGTCGTCAGATAAAATAATTTTAAACGCTTCAGTTACGCGCTCTTTGGTAGCACCGCCCCCTACATCTAAAAAGTTTGCTGGTTCGCCACCGTTTAATTTAATAACGTCCATAGTCGCCATTGCTAAACCTGCGCCATTAACCATGCAGCCGATGTTGCCATCTAGTGCGATGTAGTTTAAATCCCAATCACGAGCGCGATTTTCGCGGTCATCTTCTTGGCTAGGATCACGCATTGGGCGAATCATAGGACGGCGGTATAACGCGTTATCGTCGATATTAATTTTCGCATCCAAACACACTAAGTTGCCTTCTTGTGTTACCACCAATGGATTAATTTCTAATAAGAAAAAATCACGCTCAACAAACATTTTACCCAGTTGCATCATCAACTTTACAAATTGTTTTATTTGACCTGCTGATAAACCTAATTCAAATGCCACTTCGCGTGCTTGATAAGGCATAACACCTAACATAGGATCAATTTCGGTTTTAATAATTTTGTCAGGTGTTTCTTCGGCTACTTTTTCAATATCCACACCACCTTCGGTTGATGCCATAAACACCACACGCTGGCAAGATCTATCAATTACGGCGCCTAAATATAATTCGCGACCAATGTTGCTAGGTTGCTCAATCCACAGTTGGTTAACTGGCTGACCTTTTTCATCGGTTTGGTAAGTGACTAAGCGTGAGCCTAATAATTTTTGTGCCACTTCTTCAAGTTCTTCTTTAGAGGAAACAATTTTCACCCCACCCGATTTACCACGTCCACCGGCATGAACTTGGGCTTTAACCACAAAACGACGTCCGCCAATATTAGCTGGAACTTGCAAGGCTTCTTCAACATTCCATGCTACTTCGCCGATAGGTACGGGAATATCGTACTCGCTTAATAATTGTTTTGCTTGATACTCATGTATGTTCATAGTTTTCCTCTGTTGTTAACCTTGAGATAACTAATCTCAAGCTCGTTTAAATTGTAACCGCTTTTAAGGGCTAGACATCTAGCAATAACCGGGTTGGGTCTTCTAATAATTCTTTTACCGTAACCAAGAATTTCACTGAATCTGCACCGTCAATAATACGGTGATCGTAAGATAATGCAAGATACATCATCGGTAAAATTTTGACCTCGCCATCCACAGCCATAGGGCGCTCTTTAATAGCATGCATGCCTAAAATGGCGCTCTGCGGCGCATTAATAATAGGCGTGGACATCAACGAGCCGTAAACACCGCCATTAGTAATAGTAAATGTGCCACCCGTCATATCTTCAAACGATAATTTACCCTCACGCGCTTTGCCCGACAATTGACGAATGGTGCGCTCAATATCCGCAAAACTCATTAATTCAGTGTTGCGTAAAACAGGCACCACTAAACCACGGTCCGTGCCAACAGCTATTCCAACATCTTGGTAACCATGATAGATAATGTCTTTACCATCAATCGAAGCATTCACATTTGGAAAGCGTCGTAAAGCTTCTACACATGCTTTGGTAAAAAATGACATAAAGCCCAGTTTCACGCCATGACGTTTTTCAAAACTTTCTTTATATTCTTTGCGCAAATTCATCACAGGTTCCATGTTCACCTCATTAAAGGTTGTTAACATAGCCGTTTCTTGTTGCACTTGCACTAAACGATTGGCGATTGTGGTACGCAAACGTGTCATAGGCACACGCTCTTCAACACGCGTACCCGTAGGCAATGTTGCCGTGGTGCTGCCCGTAGCACTAGCCGCTGGCGCTTGCTGCTTCATAAAGCTTTCAACATCTTCTTTAACGATGCGGCCATTTTTACCGGTGCCTTTAATGTTACTGACATCTAAATTATTTTCTTGCACCAAACGGCGTACCGCAGGGCTTAAGGTATCATTGCTAGCCGTATCAGATACCGGGGCAACGGCCGCTGGTTTGTCTGCCGCTTTAGCAGCGCTAGGCGCGGCAACAACACCGGCTTTTAAGGTTGCTAAAAGTTGATTGGCATTCACTACCGCACCTTCGGCTTCAAGAATAGCTTCAATCACACCATCAGCCGGTGCTGGCACTTCCAACACAACTTTGTCGGTTTCTAAATCAACCAGGTTATCACCTTCAAACACCGTGTCGCCCACTTGTTTGTGCCAAGCCGCGATGGTGGCATCCGCAACAGATTCGGGCAATACGGGAACTTTAATTTCTACAGTCATTTTAATTTTTCCTTTTCACTAAATTCTTACTCTGCAACAATGCCTAAGGCATCGGCTACAACTTGTTTTTGGCGCTTCACATGCGTGGACATATAGCCACCAGCAGGCGCAGCAGATGCGGGACGTGAGATACATGATAAATTTTGTTTGTCACCCACCGCCGCCAACATATTGTGACGCATGGAATACCAAGTGCCTTGGTTGCGTGGCTCTTCTTGCGTCCACACCACATTAACCGCATTAGGATACTTGGCCAACTGTGCCGCCAATTCTTGATCTGGAAACGGATAAATTTGTTCAATGCGCACAATTGCCGTATTGGTAATACCGACATCACGGCGTTTACTTAAAATATCATAGTATATTTTTCCAGAACACATCACCACACGAATGACCTTGTCAGCAATAATATCGCTATCAATTTCGCCAATCACAGGCAAAAACTTACCTTCGGCTAAATCTTCAATCGGAGAAACTGCCATGTGTGAGCGCAACATACTTTTGGGTGTCATCACAATTAACGGCTTACGCAGTTTGCGAAGCATTTGTCGGCGCAACATATGAAATACTTGCGCCGGCGTGGTGGGCACGCACACTTGCATATTATGTTGAGCACACAATTGTAAATAACGCTCTAAACGTGCAGAAGAATGTTCAGGCCCTTGGCCTTCATAGCCATGTGGTAAAAATAACACTAAGCCCGATTTTTGTTTCCACTTTTGTTCGGCTGAGCTTAAAAATTGATCAACAATAATTTGTGCGCCATTGGCGAAATCACCAAATTGCGCTTCCCAAATCACCAAGCTTTCAGGGCAAGCAGAGGCATATCCTAACTCAAAACCCATCACGGCGTATTCTGATAAAATAGAATTGTAAATCCAAATCGGCGCTTGCTTGGGGCCTAAATGCGCAAGCGGCATATAGCTATCGCCTGTTTCAAAATTATGTAGCGTCGCATGCCGATGTCCAAACGTACCTCGCTGGACATCTTCCCCTGAAATGCGCACAGGGTAACCGTCAAGCAATAATGATGCGTAAGCCAGTGTTTCAGCAAAGCCCCAATCAATAGGCAATTCACCTTTGGCCATTTTTTCTCGATTGGCAATTAACTTAGCCACTTGTGGCTGCAAAGGAAAATCACCAAAAGCTTGCGTTATTTTTTGTGCAATAGCGAGTAATTGTTTTTTACCAAAATTCGTCTCAGGATTTTTACGCCAATCGGTTTCGCTATATTGATCCCAATCGGGAGAATAAGGGCTTTTGTCACCGCGGCTTTTTTCAGAATCAATTTCCACCACCGGCTTACCTTGATCTAATGACGCCCGGTAATCTTTCACCATTTGCTGCACTTGCTCAGCGCTCACCAAGCCTTCTTGTTGTAACTGCTCGCTGTAAACAAGATAAGGCACCGGGTGCTTTTTAATAACTTTATACATCGTTGGCTGAGTCATTGCCGGCTCATCGGCTTCGTTGTGGCCATGACGGCGATAACAAACTAAATCAATGACGATGTCCTGCTTAAATTCACGGCGATAATCGTACAACAACTGCAAGGCAAACACGCAGGCTTCAGGGTCATCTCCATTCACGTGTAAAATAGGCGCATCAACCATTTTTGCAATGTCAGTACAATAACGCGTGGAGCGGCTATCAATCACATCGGTGGTAAAACCAATTTGATTATTAATAACAATATGTACCGTACCACCCGTAGTAGAGCCTTCAACTTGTGACAAGTTAAATGTTTCTTGCACCACACCTTGGCCAGCAAAAGACGCGTCACCGTGTAATAACACCGGCAACACTTGTTGACGTTCCGTATCATCACGACGCCATTGTTTCGCCCGCACCATGCCTTCGACCACTGGGTCAACGGTTTCTAAATGAGAAGGATTATAAGCCATAGATAAGTGCATCACCCCACTTGGGGTTTGCACGTTCGACGAAAAACCTTTGTGATATTTCACGTCGCCAGAAAATTCGTCTTGCACTTTGCCTTCAAATTCATCAAACAACGTTGTGGGCGCTTTACCTAAATAATTCACCAACATATTCAAACGACCACGATGCGCCATGCCTACCACAATTTCATTCACGCCAAAGCTTGCGGCATGAGAAGTCAGTGCATCCATCATGGGAATGAGGGTATCGCCCCCTTCAATAGAAAAGCGTTTTTGGCCCACGTATTTTGTGCCCAGATATTTTTCCAAGCCTTGGGCAGCAATTAACTTGCTCAACATACGAAGCTTTTGCTCAAGACTAAAGCTAGGCTTACCTTGAATGGCTTCAAAACGTTTTAATAACCATTTACGCCGTATGGAATCAGTCACATGCATAATTTCTGCGCCAATAGAGCCGCAGTAAGTTTTGTCTAAGGTGGCGATAATGGCTTTTAAGCTGGCACGGCCCATCCCGCACGCACCCGCGGCATCGAATTCAGTATTTAAATCAGCCGTGGATAATTTATGGTAGCTTAATGCTAATTCCGGCACATCAATTTGCGGCTGCAAACCTAAAGGGTCAACGCTACAGCGCAGATGCCCGAGACGACGGTAATCATTAATCAAATCGGTTACTTGTGATTGACAGCGTTCTAACTCAACATTACCACTGCCCGCCGACATCGCCATCGGCGACTGCTTACCCAGAGCAATAAATTGCTCTAACACCGGGCCACGAGGGGTATCGTGATTGGCGCCCAAACTAGAGAAATAACTTTGCCAAGCCTCGCTCACCGATGAGGGTGTCTCGAGGAATTGTTCGTAAAGCCCTTCTATATAAGCGGCGTTTGCGCCTGATAAGGCCGATGTGTCTTTAAGTTCTTGTAAGGTGCTGCTCATAAGCCTTCCTTTTCCCTTGTTTTTTAGTGGGATAAAACCTTCCCCCTTAATAAAAGGGGGACCGAGAGAGATGGTGAGAGCAACACAACCTCGCGCAGCACTCAAAATCTCTCTGTAAAAATAACCCCAAGGCTATTTTTACTTTACCCCTTCATTGAAGGGATATTATGTATTTAATTTATGTTTCGTTAGCAATCATTTGGTCGCGTAGCTCACCAATCGCTTTGGTTGGATTTAAGCCTTTAGGGCAAACGCTAACGCAATTCATAATGCCGCGACAACGGAACAAGCTAAACGGATCGCTTAATTTGTCCAAGCGTTCAGCCGTTTTTGTATCACGGCTATCTTGCACAAAGCGATTGGCTTGCAACAACGCTGCTGGGCCTAAAAACTTTTCTGGGTTCCACCAAAATGATGGGCAAGACGTGGTACAACATGCACACAAAATACATTCGTATAAACCATCCAACTTTGCACGCTCTTCGGGCGATTGCAAACGTTCCTTCACCGGTAAGGCTTGATCGTTTTGTAGATAAGGCTCAACCTTTTCATATTGGTTATAAAATTGCTGCATATCCACCACTAAATCACGAATAACAGGCAGACCCGGTAAAGGGCGAAGAACCACTTTAGAGGGCAAGCTGTTTAATTGCGTAATACAGGCTAAGCCATTTTTGCCATTAATATTCATGCCATCCGAACCACACACACCTTCACGGCATGAACGACGAAATGACAAGGTATCATCGACATTGTCTTTTACATAGGTAATGGCATCGAGCAACATTTTGCCCGGCACATCCGTTAAATCAATTTTATAGGCTTGCATGCGAGGCTTGTCGTCCACTTCGGGATCAAAGCGGTAAATTGATAATTCCATCATTTGTTTAGCTTCACTCATCGTATTGCTCCTTACTCTGCCCGTTCTTGTAATGCCAAGGGTTCAACAAACTGCGTTTCCATGTTAACGGGGCGCGAACCAAAGTGACCATCACTATAATAGAGACTATGTTTCCACCAATTGGCGTCATCACGCTCCGTGAAATCTTCACGTGAATGTGCGCCACGGCTTTCGGTGCGCACATCCGAGCAAGCGGCAGTGGCTAATGCCACGGCCATTAAGTTATCTAATTCCAAAGCTTCAACCCGTGCAGTGTTAAACACTTTACTGTGATCTTTTAATGAAGCCGATTTTAACTGCTCAGTTAAATCTTGTAATTTTTTCAAGCCTGCGGCCATTGTTTTGCCTTCACGAAACACACCAAAGTCTTCTTGCATAACTTTTTTCATTTGCACGCGAACGTCTTCAGGGCTGGGGCCCGTTTCAGGGTTATCGTCCCAATGGCTAACACGCGCAACGGCTTTTTCTACCGCTTCTAAGCTCACTTCAACGCTTGGCAAGCTATCTAGATTCTCATTCAAATGCATGCCCACGGCACGACCAAACACCACTAAATCTAGCAGTGAATTGGTGCCTAAGCGGTTTGCGCCATGCACCGATACACAAGCACATTCACCTGCGGCATAGAAACCTTTCACAATTTTATCATCGCCGTTATTATCCAACGTCAACACTTGGCCATGAATATTGGTAGGAATACCGCCCATCATATAATGACAGGTTGGCACCACAGGAATGGGCTCTTTAGCCGGGTCAACACCCGCAAAAGTTTGCGCCAAATCAGAAATACCTGGCAAACGCTTGTTCAGCACATCAGCGCCGAGATGGTCGAGCTTTAACAACACATGATCTTTTTTCGGACCACAACCACGGCCTTCACGAATCTCAATCATAGAGGCGCGTGATACCACATCACGACAAGATAAATCTTTTAAATGTGGTGCATGGCGCTCCATAAAACGCTCGCCTTCACTATTTATTAAATAGCCGCCTTCACCGCGTGCACCTTCTGTAATTAAACTGCCTGCATCCGCAATGCCGGTGGGGTGAAACTGCCAAAACTCCATGTCTTGCACGGGAAAGCCAGCACGTAATGCCATACCTAAGCCATCACCGGTGTTAATTAAAGCATTAGTGGTCGCACTATAAATACGTCCGGCGCCACCCGTCGCAAACACCGTTGCACGCGCTTTAAAGTAAACCACTTCACCAGTTTCGATGCAAAGCGCCGTAACGCCCATGACGGTATCGTCATCAGCCTTAACAATATCCAATGCTAACCATTCATTAAAGAATTGGGTATCAACACTCAAATTTTGTTGGTACAAGGTGTGCAACATCGCGTGGCCGGTTCTGTCGGCCGCAGCGCAAGCACGGTTAACCGGCTCACCACCATTGTCGCTGGTATGGCCACCAAATGGACGTTGATAAATTTTGCCACTCTCTAAGCGTGAAAACGGTAAGCCCATATGCTCTAATTCCAGCACCGCAGCGGGGGCTTCTTTACACATATACTCAGCCGCATTTTGGTCGGCCAAAAAGTCTGAACCATTGATGGTGTCAAACATATGCCATTCCCAACGGTCTTCTTGCACGTTGCCTAAAGCTGCACTAATGCCGCCTTGAGCCGATACCGTGTGCGAACGGGTAGGAAATACTTTAGAAATTACCGCTACTTTTTTACCGGCCTGGGCTAATTGATACGCTGCGCGTAAGCCCGCGCCACCGGCGCCAACAACGATAACATCAAACTCTCTTGTGGTTACATTTTCACTCATGCTAAACACTCCATAAAATCATAATGCCCCAAACGAGGAAGGCAATTAGCGCAATAAAGACCACCACTTGAAACGTTAAGCGTAGCGCCGTACATTTGGTGAAGTAATCGGTAGAAATAGTCCACATACCAATATAAGCATGAACCATAATAGCAATGAGTACTATTAAGGTGCTAATACGCATCAAGGGATGTTGGAATAAACCCAACCAGGTTTGATAATCAATATGATTGCAAGCCACATACAGCGCTAGAAAAATAACATAAGCGCCAACAATAATGGCCGATACGCGTTGAAACAACCAATCACGCAAACCGCTGCGGGTTAAACTTGTTACACTTTTCACCATATCCAAACTCCTAATAACGCGATCAAGACGATCGATATCGCAAATGTCAAAATAGTGGCAGCGCGGCTGCCAGCCAATGACTCACCCACTCCCACATCAGCAAACAAATGCTTAATGCCGGCGACTAGGTGATAAATTAATCCGGCCAAAAAGGCCCAAATAATGAATTTAAAAATAAAGCTATCAAGATAGCTCGACAAATCTTGGTAACTTTGCGCCGAGCGTAACGAAGCATGTAGCATCCATAAGCATACGGGGATAAAGAAAAACAAGATAAAGCCGGAAGCCCGGTGCAAAATTGAACCTATTGCAGTAATAGGGAGTTTGATCGTTCGCAGATCTAGATTAACGGGGCGCTTGCCTGTCATAAGATGCCTTCCTTATGTTAAGTTAAATATGAGAAAATTTACTAAATTTCCATGAGTGCCATCCTGGCTACTTTCATATGCATTCAATGCAATATTGAACGCCAGAGAATTATATCTGCTTGAATTTACTAAGACAATGACTACAGACAAAAAGAAAGAGAGCAAAAAGAGAGCGGGGCGTTGTTGTGCTCACCAAAGCGGTGTCCCCGCCACATTCACCTCACATATCAAATTTGACAACCCTTAGTATCATCCCTTATAGTGGCCAATACAACAAACTGACATTTCGTTAAGGAGTCAACATGTCCGACAAAATTGCCAAACTAGAACTCAGCACCGACAATATGGCCGAGTTCCCCATTTACTCACCCACGTATGGATACGACGTAGTAGATATTCGCGCCCTAGGTAAACAAGGTTTTTACACCTTCGACCCCGGTTTTTTGGCCACAGCATCATGTGAATCCAAGGTCACCTACATTGATGGTGACGCCGGTATACTATTATATGGCGGTTACGCTATTGAGCCATTAGCCGAACATGCCCAGTATTCTGAAGTGATTTACTTATTATTGCACGGCGAATTACCCAGCCAAGCACAAAACAGCGCCTTGCAAAAATTATTAGCCGACAAAATGGCTATTCCCGCTGACGTCACCAAAGTGTTAAACGGCTTTTCACAAGATGCCCATCCAATGGCCATGCTTATGGCGTTAGTGACTTGCTACCAAAGCTACTACGGCGAAGTTGATCTCAACGACAGCGCCGCGCGCGAAGCCGCGATGCTCGACTTAATTGCCAAAATTCCAACTTTTTCGGCCATATGCTACCGCCACTCAATCGGCGCTGAGTTCATCGCCCCTGATAGCAGCCTAGATTATGCCAGTAACTTTCTTTACATGATGTTTGGAGAAAAACCCAAGCCAGAGCTAGCCTTAGCCATGAATCGCATCTTTGTGCTGCACGCAGACCACGAGCAAAACGCCTCAACTTCATCGGTACGCATGGTAGGCTCAACCGGCGTAAATCCCTTTGCCACCATGGCAGCAGGCATTGCCGCACTGTGGGGCCCCGCTCACGGTGGCGCTAACGAAGCGTGCTTGAAAATGCTGAATGAGATTGGCAGCGTAGAAAATATTCCAGAGTTTATAGAAAAAGCCAAAGACAAGGAAGACCCTTTCAAGCTCATGGGTTTTGGCCACCGCGTTTACAAAAACCGCGACCCACGCGCCACGTTCATGAAAATCTCCTGCGACGAAGTGCTTAAAGCCACCGGTAACGCAGATGCCCCATTATTAAAAATTGCCAGTGAATTAGAAAAAGCCGCCTTGGCCGACTCTTACTTTATTGATCGTAAATTATTCCCTAACGTCGATTTTTATTCCGGTATCACCCAAACCGCACTAAATGTGCCCGTCCCCATGTTCACTGTTGTGTTTGCCCTAGCACGCACCACGGGTTGGTTGGCGCAGTGGAATGAATTGCTAAGTGATCCAGCTTACAAAATTTACCGGCCACGACAGTTGTATACCGGCGCCAAAGAGCGTGATTATGTGCCCTTGAATAAGCGGTAAATAACCACCGCTTTACTCATGCCGGTCAGTGTTGCACTGACCGGCATTTTTAATAGTTGCCTATGTTCATTACACTGCTTGAACTTATTCTTTGAGCCTCAGAAATATAGACTTGAATTAAAGCTATGTGTTCATTGATTTCCATCGGTGTATATTTATTCAATAAATTTCGTATTCTTGGAACTAACCGTCCTAAATTAACACAACCCGACATACCACTAAACTGCTTTAACTCTTGAGCCAACTCTCTTTTATTCTTAAAAGCCTTATATAAAAATAGTTTCCTAACGGCCACAATCACCTCAGTTTCATGGTCAATCAACCGCTTACCTGCCTCAGTTTGTACTAAATCAATCGCTTGCATAAATTGTCTACATTCTTCCGTAACCATATAGCGTGAACACTTCGCTTTCAAAAAGAATCCATCTGGTGTTACCTGCCTATATAGTGTTGAATCCAAGCTTTTGTTGTTACAAGCCAACATTAAATACGCTCTAACCAAGCAATCTTTAA
>JAWUVP010000017.1:0-35014 GCA_034112285.1 Gammaproteobacteria bacterium | reverse complement strand
TAAGAATGGCGAGCTTCTAGAGCATAAGCAACCCTCGTCTAAATTTAATAATACAGGCCCACTAAGTCGGGCTATATAGATACAAAGGACACATAGGTGATATCAGCGTTGATTCATCCGCAAGAGGCGGCCGAACAATATCTCCACGGCATTGAAATTTTAAAACTAAGCGCGAATACTCATAAGGCTTTAACGTAAAAGCATCGGCCCCAGAACATTTAAACCAGCCACATTCGTCTTGTGAGCGGCTAGAATCCAAGTGCTTCAAGGCAAGAAACTCCGCATAAAAATCTCTAGTATTACGTGAGCCCACATTAGCCCTGCGTGTGGCATTTAGGATGTTTTTGTCTTCAATTTGAAATGCTGCAAAAGTGCCGCCTGCAATTTTCAGATAGACCGTCGATTCTTCAACGGTTAATTTATGGCGTTCATATATGGCACACGATGGCTGCTGTTCCTCTTTTTGTTTTTTTACTTTTCTTAACAAGCCATTTTCCAATTTTAACTTTATTTGATAGGTGTAGACCCAGTAACAGAGAAGAAGATATCTCATTTCTTCTACTGTAGGAAAACGATTTTCATTCATTAATTTACACCGGTGATGCTCAATTGTTTTTTTCAATTCTTCTGGTGGAGCACCTCTCAGCACCTCCACACGATTTGGAATATGTGGCTCAAACACGATAAAATCTTCACACAAAGCATCCAATGCTCTCAGTAAACATCTTTTATTAATACTCCAAGGCCTTGTATAATTATAAGCAAGATAGCCCATGGTTGCGATAGTAATGGGCATACTAAACGACAGGGATAGGCTGGCATTTGCCAACACTGTGATAGTTGAAACCGCGGCAGTACTGTAGTCTGCATATTGATTGAGCTGTGCTCCCATACTTATTGGCGTACGAAGATTCAAGAACATGGAATGAGCTAGCGCAAATAGTTGAGCAGAAAAATCAATAAGCAGAAAATCCTTAGCTGTACTAACCGCTCCCCCTCCAGAAATTTCTTCGCACCTTTTGACCAGACAACGAAACACGGTCTTAATCGCATCAACCTGTAGTTGTATTTGATTATCGAGGTTTTCATCATGTAATATAGTATACAAAACGATTCTTTCTACCATCCGATACACATAATGCTTCTGAAGTATTTTGCAGGCAGAATATTCGATCAAACACTTATTCACCCTAGTATATAATTGTTCGCGAATAGGTTTCCATTGAAAGTCTGCATAAATATCGGTTGATGCCGTTCTTACATTCTCAAAAACAACGGCCTCAAACAAGCTACAAATAAGCAATGTATACTGCTTCAACAAAAGCTTATCATAATCTAGCGGTGATTTGATATGAAAATAATGCAACAGTACAAACATATCGAAATACCCGGCATAGATACTATCCGTTATCTCATAGTGTGGTGGCTTAACACCCTGCACACGCTTCGCGTATTCAGTACAAAAAGTACTGTAGCCGTGCTGGTTAAAAGTATATTTGCCTGCAGATTCATAATGAGAAGCAAAAAATTTGAGCCTAGCTCTGTTTGTTTTATCCCCCTTACGAACACCCTCCTGTGCAATCCGCATGAATTTATCTAAAGTCATTACACCATCACCTTCCACAATTATTGTTCTATTATTAATGGCTCAAAACTGCTTGCAGCCATCAATACCGTTATCTACAGGAACGTGAATTGAATGATGGTTAAAGCTCTCTAACATGAGCGCTGTGGTTTTCCAATCATCACCGTTCTTTAATGAAGTCTAACATGTGATTATTAAAAATAAATTAAGGCTGAGACTTATTTTAAATTGAACATCTTTGTGTTCGCCTCGGCAAGCGCAAAAAATTCAGAACCTGCCCTTGAGGCAAGTTTTATTTCTGCTAGTTAGTTAAGATTATTAGTAAAAATTTTATGACGAATTTTCCACGCGCCATCAATATCAATCACGCTGATATAATCGATGCAATAGTCATCACCCACCAAAACTTTAGCTGTAACAACGGCAATATCATTTTGTAATTGTATGTCTACGATTTGCTTATCATAAGGCGCATCTGGCGCCACCGCTTGCTGAACACGTTCAATAAACTGTTCTAAGCTAAAATCAACCTACTACCGCTAAAATTACCGGTAATATGCGCCTGCGGATGAAAAGCTTGGCGGAGTTTTTCTGCATCACCTAGATGTGTGCCTTGGAAATAATGTTCAATAACGGTTTCGATTTTTTTCATTTGTTATCCTCCAACTGTGTAATAAATTCTTCATGGCTCATCACTTCACCAAAATGTGGCATCACCTGTTCCACCACGTAGCGTTGAATATCAGCATTAAATGCCGCACAGGCATCGCCAATCACTATTACGTTATACCCTTCATCGTGTGCTTGTCGCACCGTTGATTCAACACAAACTTGTAAGGCATAACCGGCAATATATAAAGTCTCTATATGATTACGTTTCAAATAAATATCGAGATTTGAACCGCAAAAGGCACTGCTGCCAAGGCGACCTGTGGTGACAAACTCATTAGGGTGAGGTGTAAAGTCACCATGAAAATCTGCCCCTTCGCTGCCAGCCAAAAAAGTCCGCTTGGCTTTAATGCCAGCACGCAAGCCTGCATTAGCCTGACCCAATTCTTGATAACTGACTGAAAAGCTTAACCCTGAGTGAATCACTGGTAGATTAGCTTGGCGCGCCGCCGTTAGGCATTCCTGCGCATTTTGCTGTGAACTGGCAAACATTCCCTTATCTTCCATCAGGTGATACAACTTTCCTTCAGGCAAAAGCCATTCGTTTTGAAACTCTATTAATAATAACGCACTGTTTTTATTCATTCTCAACCTCTCTCTGTAAATTTACGACTTGATTTGTAAGTATATTGCAATCTAGGCCCGTTTGTGTCAACCGTTGTCGATAAACTAATGCTATAATGCGCAATCATCAATAATAGGCCCTAATTAAATGTCTTACGACCATATGCTACTTAACGATACCGAGTTTCTTAACAAGCTCATTGTTGCCATTGGCGAAGTGAGCAAAATCACCGGCGTACCCGCTCGGTAAATTCGTTACTGGGAAGAAAAAGGCATTATTGCCTCAATTGAAGATATTGACTCAAAAGCACGCTGCTACAATTATTTACAAATCAAACGCATTATCTGTATCAAAGAATTACTCGACGACGGTTACACCTTGGACGCTGCAAAAAGCAAACTTGAAAAGCGCATGGCGCAAATGGCCAACATGCTACAAACACTTAAGAGCGACGCTAAAAAGTAAGCGTAATCACAAAAGATAACAAGGCCAGATACAAAGCTTAAGGCCCTCAGGGTCAAACTTTTTGACGAGTACTGTAATAATCACTCGCAAAACTTAACTCAACCGCGTAATGACATTCAACCGGCACGTACCCAGCCAAAAGGCTTGTTAAACTCACCTGCCAGCTTTGCATAAAAGCATGATCGCGGTGCGGTTTGCGCAGCACCGCGACTTGCAACAAAACATGCGTATGCAACGCTTCTTTTGCAGGGTAAGCACGGCACTTACACTCCCCCGCACTGCTATCTTGGTTTTGCAGTACGGCTTCAACCGCTTTAAAGATTGCTTGTGTATCTAGGTTAAGCGAGGCGCTGTACTTTAAATCTAATTGGGGCATGGTGGTTCTCAGAATGTAAATTGTGGTTGATTATAGCATTAGTTGAAGCATAGATTTAACGGCTTTGCTGCTGAGTAGACCTTCTAACCGCATCATTCATTTTTTCGCAACGGAAGGGGGGAAAGAACATTTCCACTGCCAGGAACATAGCTGCGCGGCAGTCTCCTACAACCAACCGTGTTCTGAACAAGTTTACAACTACCTACAGAAGATTGCCGCGTCGCTGCGCTCCTCGCAATGACGGGGGGTGGAGTAGCCTTTAAGTATCACCGCTCGCATCATCTAGATTGCACACGCATTGCAGTAAGAGCTGCGTAAAAGCTGCGTAAAAGCTGCCAGCTCATCTTTACTTATACCCCGAGTCATCTTCGTCTCGATTTTTTTGATCGCGACACAGGCTTTATTAACCACTTCCACGCCCTGCTTTGTTAGTACCGTACATAAAATTCAACCATGCTCAGGATCACGGTGACGCTCTATCAAATCTCACTTTTCCAAATTACAAACAATACCATGCATGGTTTGTGCAGTAACAAATGATGCCCTTGCCAGCGCAGAATTTGAAATGCCAGGCTGCGATTGCAATTGGGATAAGACGGCATACTGCGGCGTGGTGATTCCGAAGCAGCATATTGCGTCATCCATATGCACACGCAACATATAAGAAAACTTCTAGTGAGCTTGTATGTTCCTATCATTGCAGGAACGGTCAGCTCTTTTTACACGCTCTTGTTTGGATGCGCTCAGAATGGTTAAAAATGTCTTGCTAGCTTGAAATCTTCAAATCCACGTGCTGGTTGCAGTAAGCCTGTATATGGCGCACTTTCCAATCAGCATCAAATTCATAAAAAGCTGCAATTTTAACAACCACATTCCCTTCGGTGCTATCGTTTGCATACCAAGTGGCTTGTATCGCGGCTTTATTTTCTTCGTGCAATATTTCATGAATGTCTAAACGACGCTCGGTTTGGTGTTGTTTGACATAACATAAACGCTCATGCAACTGCGACAAATCAATTTTATGACCATAGTAATCTGCCGAAAAATCTTGGGCGTAATATTCATCAAACGCAGTCAGTTCTGCTTTAACCCAAACATTTGCAATGTTGTGTAATAATTTATGGATATCGGGATGTGACATTGTTATTCCTCTATTAGTTTGTTAAAAACATCTGAAAAACTAATCAAGCCAAGCGCGTGCGCATAGTGGGTAATATCATGGATGCTATTAAGATTTAGTTTTTGTTTAATATGGTTAACATGTGTTTCGATGGTCCGTGTCGAGCGATGCATGGTTAGTGCAGTAGCCCTTGCGGTTTTTCCTTGCAGCAAGTAAAAGAACACTTTTAATTCTGCGAGTGTGAGCTGCTGCAATGTGGTGGGCAGTAAGGCAATTAAACTATCAACATCGATTGAACTTTGATACCCCATCACTTTGTCAATCGGTTGGTCCCATAGAAAATTGATCTGGCTAATTTTATTATCGCGCACGAGATAATTGCCCATGGTTTTAATTTTCAGGGCCAAATGATTTTTGTGGTCATAGTGACAGGTTGTAAACCACGCGCATATTTCAGAATCACCACGGGCTTCTACATAATGAAATTCCGGACGCATATAAGCAAAACGCTGAGGATTAAACTCTAGCAAGACGTGAAGATTCTCAAATTCAAACGTAGTGTCACCGGTGCGTGCCGATAAATTTTCACAGTAGTTTTGCCGAAACTGCTCTATATTATAATTACTCCACACATCTTGATAGAGTTGTTTAAAATAATCTTGTGCTTGTTTGTTCGTCGCCATAACGCCCTCTTAATGCTGATGTAACTATTCTAACAGAACAGTTGCTCTACTGTCTTCGGTAGTTTCTACGGATAAATGACTTTATGCAATTAACCCATATAAGCCCGCCAAATATGCCGCGTGGATGATATTGTTTGCGCCTAATTTAGCAATGGCGCGTTTGCGGTAGGTATCTAGGGTGGCACCAGAGGGAGCAGGGGCAAGTCCTAAATTCACAATTCAAGACCTGGCCTCTGACCTTCTCTTTTCAGATGTTCATTTCAAACCACCACGGAATTTATCAGGGACTGCAGCATTTGTACCGATGCCAGCCCCAACGAATAGCAGCGGACTTTCCACCATGCCATCAATCATTAATAGTTTGCTCACTTGTTCATCTAGAAAATGATCGGTGATCCAAGTTTGTAACTCCAGGGCTGTAGCACAAAGTTGCAAATTTTGTGCTACATATCCAATATCCAATAAATTAATACGATAATTACATGAATGTTTATACTTCCACCATGAGCGATCAAATCGTGCCATAATATATATACCCACAGCCAATCCAGATGAAAAAAATTGATTGAAATTCAAGCGCATCACTTTTTCTTCAAGGTCACCCAAGTGCAGTTCTATTAGCTTATGATCTTTAGCATGGTAGTAATAGAGACCTGGCTGCAAATTGGTAACATTATAAACAAGCACATAGGCATCCTCTACATGTAGGCTACCACTTGAAGCCGCAGCTGTGCGGTATCCAGCCTGTTCAATGCCTAGCTCTGTTAACTCATTCCATTCATAGCCATGAATAAGGCCAAAACTACTAAACAGAAGTGTGCTTAATTTCGTGATTGATATAGATTCACCAGTGAAATTTCTGCAGGTTTTTCTATTTTTCAAAACAGAATAAAAAGAAGGGGCTTCCAATAAATTAAGCTCAGGGTCTGGAAGTGAAATATTAGAGCCAACCTTATCTAAAAAGAGATGAGGCACTTCACTTAATGAAGTACAGTTATCAACATAATTCTTCACAAAATCATCAGGTGCTTCTTCAATATCTTGCCTATTTTGCGTGCCAAGATGAAATATTTTTGATAGCACATCCCATCCCCACTTATCTTTTGGTGGAGGCGATTTTACGATCAAATTTGCATCAAGTAACTGACTGAAAATATCATAATCATGAGCACAACCATATTCAGCCACATAAAGGAGCTCACTGAAATAGGCAGGCTTAATTAAAAATTGTTCATGCTCTCTATATTCCCAACAGAGAATTTGATTGTCTTCAACTAAAAAAATACATTGTTATTTAGATAATAGCGCTCAACTTTCATACTTACCTACATACTAAATAGTTCTGACGACATAAAGTGATTAATCAGTTTACGTTGTCATGTTATTTATTTACAAAAAATTGTAAACATTCTAGTTTCAGCATTAGTCTCAATAATTTCTCTAGCTACTTTTTTCATGTTTAACTCCCTTGGTTAATTGATAAATAAATCACCTTTATTATCATACAAAACTTTTTTTGTTGCTGCCATACCGGTTAATACCTAGGCAGCAACTCGGCAATAACCATTAACTGGCAGTGTTTTTGTACAGACTCTGGCACGATTCAATAGAGACAAAGTTACAAGGGCAAGTTCTAGCTAAGAAATTACAGGGGAAAATCACATAATTAAGCCTTACCTTCTCTTTCGGGCAATGCAAAAAATCTCTCCTACATATGCAAGATAAAGATATGGGGCTTATGTGGACTATGATTATTGCTTATGGCAATGCTGAAAAATAAATTCTACTCCGTTTGTATTCAGCCGGGTAAAAATCCAGGCATTATATCCCAACATGGTCTACACTTGCATACAAACATGAGTTTGCGGTTGGTAAATGTGATTTAGTAGGTTGCGCTAAAGGAATAGCATTGCCGCATTACAACCTTTTAATTTTAAAAAAGAGGTGAGCCAAATGTATGCATCAGCGTTATGTCAGCAGCAAAGCCCCGTTAACATCAAAGCAGAGGTTAAAGTTTATTTTGATAGAATCAATCACACCATCATTGAGTGCGTCCCCGGCGCTTCTGCATATAACCCCGCCACACCAATAAACATAGCATTATTAAGCCGACTGTTAACGTTAGCGAATGATTTTATGGTCCTGATGAACATTCACTTAAACCCTCAAAGAGAACTCATTGCAGCAGAACTTTTTCATAAGATAACGGATCATATACGAGCAGCTTTTAGTCCTAATGAAAGTGAAATAAACAACTTTGAAAACCTAATGAGTAATGAGCTATGGCAAGAAACCAGCCGACAATTGCAAGCACAGATTAATGACTTGCAACTTGACCGGGGTGACAGTGGTCGAAGAGGATCAGCCTTGCAAGCGGAGGATGCTAATGCTGACATTGTTTCTGATGCCTATGCAAGAATAACAAAATTTTTTGAAGCGATGTTAACTCTGACGTCTGAGCCAGATGCAACACTGGAAGCATCTGCCCCAATTGCTCAAAGCCCTGCCCTGGCGCAAGCGGCAGATCCAAATACAATGGCTGCAACAACAATATTAACTCACCTTAAATCACTTGCACTTAGAGTTGCTCCAAGTCAGTTTTTAGCGGAATGCACAATACAACAAATAGCTGGACAAATGAACCCATTATTTTCACTGCCCGGAGTCTATAATATCCCAAACAATTCGTTTAAATTCTACTTAAACTTTAGGTATCTACGTGGCAATGATCCAAAACAACAAACCTTGGTTTTTCTGTCAGATTTAATGCAAGATCTTAGCGCATGGCACCTTGTTTATAGTGCTTTTCTTGATGAATACAATGTTTTAGTTATTGACAACCCTGGAGTTGGTTTAACCGCTTCTGATCACCAAGGCATATTTGAAGTACAGGATATTGCAGACGAGATAAACAAAAGATTGCAAGCTTTGAAAATAAACCAACCACATATTATTGGGCAAGGCTTTGGCAGCTTGATAGCAATAGAACTATACAAAAAAATAAGCCGAGCAGACAGAGGTAAACTGGTACTGCTAGATCCGCCATCGGGCGAGTTCAACATCCCTTTTTGGGAAGCAAAATTCTCAGCTCTTTTTGAACAGCTGAAGTTGGCGAGTGGAAAGCCTGCAACATCTGGAATCATTGAGCAATACTGCAAAACTTACTACACTAATCATCTCAAGATGCGACCAGAGTTTCGTGGCAAGCCTTTTAATATTGCTAAATATAATAAACCATTACTAGAACAGCAAATAGCGGCGTTTTTTTCATATAGATTACAGGAACAAGTAACCCTGCCTGATTATTCAGAACTTAACAATAACGACGTATTGTCTCTTTTTACACCGGGTTTCCCAATCCCCATCAGTTTAGTAAGCTTGAATAATATGCTAAAACAAACACTCCCAAAAGGTGGTCCTGGGATTTTGGATGAATACCCAGAGTTAGTAATAGCGCAGATTCGTGAGCTTCTAATAAAGCCAGATTCGCCGCTAAGACTGCAAACATCGACCTCTCAACTATCGCATATGAAAGGCTCCCCTCCTTCCTTACCACGACGTCCTCACTCTGCCACATTCTAATTTTTTTCCTAACTGTTCGTCCTACAGCAAGCGGGTCATTGTCTGGGACGTGAGTGGCTGCCATTAAACTATTGGTTTAATAGCAGCGCTTAGCAACGATGACTTGTCGGCAATAAAGTCTTGGATTATTTAATTTAGCGCAGACATGCTCATTAGAACGCGGGCATAAGTTGGCGATCTGTTAATATCGCATTGCATTGCAAAACAAGATCTTTGGCTCTGCTTTTTATACCGCGGCAAAACTGTCTGTCTGCCAATAATTGATTTATATTGTCTTTTGCCAGGTAATAATTTCTCTGAATCAGTAAAGTGTATAGGGCACGCATCTTGTTTTGTTTATCTGTGTTTTTACTAACCTTAATATAGGCATCCATATCTTCTAAAATCATGTCCAAATCTTCGTTGATAATTCTATGTTCAATAAGCAGCGCTTTTATTCTATTTAGGGCCCCTGACAGCAATCGATTGTTGGCATGTTTATCTTTAAGTTGAGTTAGCGTCGTTTTAACTTCCGTATAATTCAAGCTTAACAATATTTTCCTGAATGCTTCAAACTCTGATTTAACCTTACTAGACTCAGGCCTCAAACATTGCTGTAATCCATTCCAAATCTTTTGTAACCTGGGTATAAATGCTACCGAAGCCGGTGGAGCTGAAGGTGTTGGTGCTGAAGGTACAGGCATTGCTGATTGAGCTGCAAAGATATCTGCCGCCGTTGGCGCTGAAGGTGCTGGCATTGCTGATTGAGCTGCAAAGATATCTGCCGCCGTGGGAGCTGAAGGTGCTGGTGCAGGCCTTAACGCTAAATTCGGGCCTTTAGGTTGCTGCGAACCATAAGGTCCTGCAGGCTCACCGTACCCATTTTTAGAATGGGTATTCGCATACCGTGTTAAATTTAAATCAATACGCTTTGTAACCGGTTGCTCACCTTCCGCCACAAGTTTCGTTTCATGCACATGTGTTATGCCCTCAGTCGATTGATAATCATATCTAATCACTTCTCCGTGTTCATTAACGCAAAGAATGCATTCTTTTGCTCCAACAATGGAAACAATTTTTTTGCTAGGGTCCAGGGCCAACTCAAACACAGTGCTAGGGTTCGCCTCTGGGCTCAACAACCCAATCCCAACTCCAGCAGCTATCAATAATTCATTTTTTTTCGTCAGCCCTATTTGCAAATCATAAGCAGAACCCAAGTAAGCTAGGTTATTTGCAATGTTTTTGGCGTGAAGATTATAATCCAACGCGCTTATAGCAACATGCCCAAATGCCTCACTACCCAATTTCTCAGATAAGATAGTCTTTTGAGTTCTTATCGTTTCAGAGGCTTCTAAATATCCCCAAATTTGTGCGCGTTTATTCTCAAACACGGCTAATGTAAAATAAGGTCCGGCCAAAAGATGGCTTACTTGCCCTGGTTCTGAAAAATGAATCTCGGCAAATTGCTCACATCCAGGAACCTGCTGCTCATGCTTGCCTTGTTGGAAAAATTTATTTGAGCCATAACCGTAGACTTTTCCCGCCTCAGTTGCAATAACCGTGTGCTCATAGCCCGCGGCAAGTTTAACAATCTCTGACAAATTTGACGTAGGCTGCTTGCACCAATCAGGATACATTGCAGACTCATTTCCTGCCCAATCAACCTTAATACCGCCTCGCATATAGACTTCATTATCAGCAGTAACAACTACATCATGATTGAAGCCACAGGCGACTAAATGCGGCACCTTTGCGCGTAAGTCAACAAAGCCATAGTCGGCTCCTTTTGAACTGAAAAAAGCTTCGCGAGTAAGTTGATTGGTAACCAAATCAATTTTAACCAGCTCATCTGCCACTATCATCAGCGCATAGGCCTTATCGCTTCGAATCGAGATGGTTTGCTGAGCTGACTCATTGAATACAGCACCTTTGGCTTTGGCTGCAAGCGTAGCTGTTGTTGGGAAGCGTCCTCTAAACATGATATTCTTTTTTTCTTATTATTATTTACTTAATATATAGACATTGTATATTAACTGAACATTAACAGATTGAGGCTTGACTAAGAAATTTGGGCCGTACGCGCTATTAAAAGTCTACAAACTACAACTAGAAAAGTTTTAAATCATGACTTTCCCTCCCATATCGTCGTTGCGAGGAGCGTTGCGACGCGCACCCGAGGCCACAGGACAATCTCTTAAATTCAGCGTTGTCCAGAAGATTGCTGCGTCGCTACGCTCCTTGCAACGACGTACTTTTTTCAAACGAGCAAATTTAGTAATAATAGACACTATACTACCAGCCTAATGAGCCCTCACTTGCAGCATAATGGTACCTATAACGCGCATATCCTCTAGTTAAGACTGCACGGTTGGCAACACGCCCCGTTAGCAGCAGCAACTATTTTGAATATAGTTGTAATTTTATTAGCACAATTGAGGTTACGGTGGTATTATCACGCTGCATATACTCAATTTGAGAGTATGCAACAATTAAATTAATGAAATAAAGGTATATATATATGACAACTGGTACAGTTAAATTTTTTAATGATGCGAAAGGATTTGGATTCATAACACCTGAAGACGGTAAAGATGTTTTTGTTCATGCTAATGGTCTTAATGGCTGTGAAATCAGAGAAGGCGATAAAGTTTCTTTTGATGTTGAAGAAGGCAAAAAAGGACTAAACGCTGTTAATGTTAGCCTAGCCTAATATTAATACATGGCGCGGATGTGTCGCCATAGCCAATTTTGCAAAAGTCGTTTCACCCAACAGTGTTACAGCAAAGCAAAACAGGCCGCAAAGTTTTCAATTGAACAATCATTAGATAGCTTACACTAATCAAAACAAAACACCTGCCTAGTGCGGGTGTTTTTTTGCCTTAAATAAGGTGTTTTAAGCGCCCACATCCAGCTTGTGTGAGTTGAGACAAGAATCAGGAGAAAAGTACTTCGCTATATTAGAATGAAGATACCCTCACCCCATCCCGCTCTGGCTAAGGCGATAAACACTTAGCTTCCCCGGCTTTAAACTTAACATCTTGCATTTCTTAGCTTGTTAACGGCCTAGATGCTAGAAAGTCCATCACCTCTTGCTTGCAAGGTATAGATGGCTGCGCGCCAGATTTTTGCACCGAGAGTGCTGCAGCAGCTTGGGCAAAATGGATGCAGGAAAATATCTCTTCTTGGTTGGCCAGCACTGCGGCCAATGCACCATTGAAGGTGTCGCCGGCGGCCGTTGAATCGGTAGCCTTTACGTTGAATGCCGGAAACATCTGTGCTTGCTTTGCATCCATATAAAACACACCCAGCTCACCCATGGTTATAATCACTTGCTGCACGCCTTTTAGCAGCAAGCACTGAGCGGCTTTTTTTGCGCTGGTTGCATCGCACACTGCAATGCCGGTTAGTAAACTCGCCTCGGTTTCATTGGGCGTGAGTAGGCTTATTTGACTCAGTAATCTGTCAGAAAGTGCTTGCGCGGGAGCAGGATTTAAAATAATGATTTTATTCGCCGCGGCTGCAAGGGCAATGGCTTTTTCAATAGTCGGTAATGGGGTTTCTAGCTGGAATAGAATCACCTTGGCTTGCTCAATTAAGGCTTTATTTTTCTCAATATGTTCCACCGTCAAACAATCGTTAGCACCAGAAGCCACGGCAATGCTATTCTCGCCGTCTTTATTAACCATGATGATTGCCACGCCTGATTTGGCCTTTGGATCCACCACCACCGCGCTCACATCAATGCCATCAGCTTGATAAGCCTTTAGCACCGCCTCACCTAGGCTGTCATCACCCACACACGCTAGCAAGGCCACTTGGCCGCCACAGCGTTTAGCGGCTACGGCTTGGTTGGCCCCCTTACCACCGGAAGCTTGTTGAAAAACACCGCCTAAAATTGTTTCGCCGGCTGCGGGTAGATTTGGCACCTGAACCACCATGTCAGTGTTCGAGCTGCCTATAACAAGAATATTGTGCGACATAATTACCAAAACCTTGAAACAACAATGGCAATTAAGCCCAATAAATAACAAAGAAACATTAAGGCTAATAAAGTATTAACTTTTTTATCTGCACCTTTAAATTCCTTCCAAATAAACACTCCCCAAAAAGCGGCAATCATAGTGGCACCCTGCCCTAGGCCATATGAAATAGCATAGCCGGCTTTTTCGGCCGCGAGCAAGTTGCATAAAATGCCTAGGCTCCAAATAGCACCACCTAAAATACCGATGAAATGTGTTAGAAAACGTTGCTGGAAATATTGTTTATACGTTACTGGCTCACCTATCATTGGCTTTTTCATCATCCAGGTGTTGAGTACTAAATTCGAAACTAAAATACCAACAGAAAATATAACTAACGCTGTATAAGGCGTCAGCATGCCCGGCGCAGGCATGGCATAATTTTTGGCCATAGAGGCAGCAACAAACGGGTAGAAAAAGCCCATTAATAAACCGGCAATCACCGCGATCATCATGCCTTTTTTGCTCTGCTGATGTTGTGTTTGTTTTAAGCTTGCATACGCCTTAGCTGAAAACAGCATGGCACAAATCACCAATATCACCCCAATCGCTAAAAAGGTAATGCTGCCGATAGGTGCCAAAATATAATTAGAAATCACGCCTAAAACTAAGCCCAGGCCAATAGCCACCGGAAACGCCACACTCATGCCTGCTATGTCGATGGCTAGCACCAATAAAATGTTAGCGATGTTAAAGAGTATGCCGCCAATAAAGGCGTACCATAAATTATGGCTGTGCGCCCCGGCAAGGTCGGCTAGAAAGCCTCGCCCTTCATGGCCGGTGCTGCCAAGCGTGAACGCAGCAATTAAGGCCAGGATAAAAACGCCAATGCTATAATCCCAATAAAACAACTGAAAAGAAGACGATTTTTTTACTAATTTCTGTGTATTGGCCCAAGAGCCCCAACACAACATGGTAACCAAACAAAACACGACTGCTGCTGCATAGCTATGAAGTAAAAACATATAGTGATTCCTTGATGATTTGCCCGTAAAAACAACGCGATATTACGCGATTTGCCCGGGTAAATCAAACCATCTCATGACTGCGCAGGGGGGCCTTTGCTTCGCTTAGCAGCTCTTGGCTGAGTAACCTCAAAAAAAGCTTTTCCACAAAGCCTCTGTAAAATTTGACCGCGCTTATCCAGATCAAACCCCGCCACGGATAAGCGCGCTTCAAACACCAACTCAGCTTGCATTTTGGGATAATCTCTTCGCAAAGGCATAGCGACTTGTCGTTGCAGAAAGTTTCGTAAAATAGCGAAGTAACGCTTGTTCTCGACAGGGTGATAAGGGACACGCTCATAGGCCTCAACGCCATCACAAATTAACTTACATTCCCCCACTGTAAACAGTTTTCCAAGCCCGCGCGACAATAATGGAACCTTATCTTTCCCACCAAAATTGCATACATTCTTGTCCGCTTCATCACATTGTATTGAAGGTACACGTTCAGCTTCTAACCGAATAACATCTAACTCATAAAGAAAGGCAAGCCAAGTTAACTTAGCAAAAAAAATGGCCTCACCTGCCGTCCCCTTGTGAATGTCCGCACGGCATATTGCTACAAGGGATACAAATTTATCCTGATTATCTTTGTACTGCATTATCAAACGTCTACCCTGCTGCACTTGATCCGTTTCTTTTTCCAAATAGGGGATACGTATTTTGTCGGTGAAAAACAAGCCCGTTATTTGAGCCAGTAATTCGTCATTAAACGGCACGATATTCACAATCGAACAATCCAGCTCAAAGCCAATTTTCAGCGGTGTGACCTGGCCCTCTACGATAAAATTATTCGAGCATTTGAAACAATATGTGCTTCCTAATTTTGAATCGAATACTTCAAAGCAGTTCTCTATGCGGTTACGACAAGATTTGATCATCGGGGGGATGGGACGCCATAATGGGTTATCAGCCTAGCTGATAGATATTAAACTTAAATCGTTGGTGGCCAAGTTGTGACTTGCAACGCCTTAAGAACTAGCTTTACTATGCCAGGGATAACCCGTGAGTGTCTACCAATTAACCCACTTAACGCAAAATAAACCCAACAAAACTGGCGAAGGCTCACTGGTGTGCCATACTTAACTGAATTATCTGACATGAACTAGATAGGCGTGCGTGTATGAAAGATACTTTGAAAATTTTATTGGTAACACTCTGTACAGCTGGCCTGCTTGGCATGTGGGGTAGCCTTACAGCTGATGATAATGATGATAGCCACGATAATGCACAACAAGTGAAAATGCAGCAATCTCCCTAGCGCTTATATTGATCGAATAAAGCCGGCACCCACGGCCGCACGGCCAACACTAAAGCGCAACCTTGTCGCTGTGCCACGGGCTGATGTGCATCTTCTGCACTCAGGGTTAAAAATTGCGCGGCCAACTTACGCATAGCCGCTTGTAGCAGTAACAACTTATCCATACTCAACATGCCATTTTTACAGATAAATAGCTCGGCATCGGCTTTAAAGTGGGTGTTAAAGAACTCAGCTTGTAGTTGCTGTTGAAAAAAGCGCTGAATCGGCCCGCCGGGTATCCACTCGAACGATGAAGCAATGCGAAGCTTTATTTTATTGTTCGGCAGCAGCTCAATAATCCCCAGCTTATCAAGGCAAAGCAATTGTTGAATAATCGCCGCCTTACTGAGCTGATAGTGATTCAGCATGTCTTCTAGGCGCCAATGACTTAACACGCAAATCAGCACCAACATTAAGCCATCACTCGCCACAATATCTTGCTCTTGCGCCAAAGTTAACTGCACAATCTCCTCGCGCTGCTGTCGCGCCAAATACATCACATCCAACAATTCCATATCCAACAGCTCACAAATGGCCTCTAGCCGGCTGAGTGAAAAATCTTGCTGCGAAAACATGCGCTTAATACTGGCCTCAGACAAGCCTAAATACGCAGCAATATCTGCATAATTATGGTTACTTGCCTTGAGTTGCTGCTTAACAAGCTTTACAATTCGGGTAATTTGCGTCATTTGTGCCTCTTGAAACAAAAGTATCAATATATAATACCTTTTGGAGTAAATATTGCAACAACCAACAAAATGGTTGCGTGATATTAACCATGGTTCTATGCTCAGCATTCACTACTAACTAGCGAGACAAACATGTTACGACTTAAAGGCTTTTTACCTTATATCTGTATTATATTCTTCAATGCTTTTGTGGATTTAGGCCACAAAATTTTGATTCAAAATACTTTGTATCAAACCTCCAGCGCCAATCATTTTTCTTTAATGTCTTCTATTATTAATGCGTTTATTTTATTGCCGTATTTATTACTCTTTACCCCTTCTGGCTTTATTGCCGACAAATTCAAAAAAGTGCGTATCTTGCGCATTACTGCAGCGGCGGCCATTCCATTAACCATGCTAGCCACCTGGAGTTATTTTCAGGGTTATTTTTACGTCGCGTTTTTTACCACTTTACTCCTAGCCACACAAAGTGCATTTAATTCGCCAGCAAAATATGGCTATATTAAAGAGTTATTCGGTAAAGCCAATATTGCCCCAGCCAATGCCGTGGTGCAAACCACCGCTATAATGGCCATATTAGCCGGCACCTTTATCTTTTCGTTGATATTTGATCATTACCTTCATAGCCATAATTTATTACACAGCACCAATAAACACGCCATTATGCAAGCGTTTGCACCGGCCGGGTTTGTGCTCATCTTTTTTTCATGTTGTGAAGCGGCGTTAACCTTTATGATTCCGCAAAAACCTGCCGCCGACCCGCACAGTGAATACACATTAAATCACTACGTGCGTGGGCACTATTTAAAACAATACTTGAAACAAGCTACCCGCTCACCACTAGTGTTTTTATGCATTATAGGATTAGGTTTATTTTGGGGTATTAACCAAGTGTTGTTGGCCAGTTATGGTGCCTACTTAAAAGCCTTTGCCGGTGATCCCAGCGCAGTGTATGTGCAAGCGGCTTTAGGCTTGGGTGGTTTGGGCATTTTGTTTGGTGCCAGCTATGCTGGTAAAGTATCACGCGGCTTTATTGAGTCAGGGCTCATTCCTGCAGCGGCAATTGGCATGACCACTATTTTGCTGACCTTAAGCTTGTTCACTAATCACACGCTTATTTTATGTCTGTTTTTTGTATACGGTATTTTTGGTGGCATGTTAGTGGTGCCTTTAAATTCGTTAATTCAATATCATGCCGACAATAATAAACTAGGCAAAACCATGGCCGCCAATAATTTTGTGCAAACCGTGTTTATGCTTAGCTTTTTAGTTATTAATATGCTCTATGCTAGCTTAAATGGCAATATTCGCTACTTTTTGTTTGGCTTAGTCCTGGTGGCCATTGGCGCCACAGTTTATGCCATTATTAAATTTCCTCAGGCGTTAATCCGCTTTGTGCTCTCCTTTATTGCCAGTAAGTTTTTTCGTTTACGTGTAGATGGCCTAGATAACCTGCCCTTAACCGGTGGCGTATTATTGCTGGGCAACCATACTAGTTTTATTGACTGGGCAATTATACAAATTTCATCATCACGCCCAGTGCGCTTTGTGATGGAACGTGCAATTTATGAAGCCTGGTATTTGCATTGGCTTTTAAAGCGTATGGGCGTTATTCCTATTTCCAGCGGCGCCAGTAAAGAAGCGCTAAGCACGATTCATCATGCCTTAAAAGGCGGTGATGTGGTTGCCCTCTTCCCTGAAGGTCGCCTGTGCCAAAATGGGCAATTAGGTCACTTTCATTCCGGGTTTGAACGTGCAGCACAAGACAGTGGCGCACAGCTAGTGCCCTTTTATCTATCGGGTTTATGGGGAACCTCCAGCTCCTATGCCACCAAGTTCTATAAAGAATTAACCAAAATTCGTCAACGCAAAATCAGCATGAGTTATGGCTCAGCCTTGCCGGATAACACCGATGCCAAAGCTATTAAACAAGCGGTGACACAATTATCAACCATCGCTTGGAAAAAGAATATTGCCGCGCACGGCACCATTGCCAGCGCCTGGTTACAACGTGTCAAACAAATGCCCAGCTCTATCAGCATTATAGATGGCATGGGGATTGAGCTAAACCAAGCGCAATTGTTTTCAACCGTGTTGTACATGCGCAAACGCTTACAACCTCAATTGCTGGGCCAACAAAACATCGGCATTTTATTACCTGCAGGTGCAGCAGGCATCATTGCCAATTTAACCTGCTTTTTAATGGGCAAAACCGTGGTTAATTTAAACTACACCGCAGGTGAAAAAAGTTTGCTGGCAGCCACCCGACAAGCCAACTTAAAAACTATCATTACCGCACACCCTTTTGTCGATAAACTCCATACCCGCGGTTATGATTTAAGCTCGTTATTAAACGAGGCTAAACCCATATATATTGAAACCTTAAAAACCCCAACCAGTAAAGTTTCGATTGTGAAAAATTTACTTTTTACACGCATACTCCCTTTCTGGTTATTAAAACTTTTATTGTTACGCAAACAAAGCAATCAAGACACCGCCGCTATTTTATTTAGCAGTGGCAGTGAAGCCGACCCCAAAGGTATTGAGTTATCACACCGCAATATTATTGGTAACGCGAAACAAATTTCCAGCGTGTTTAATATTGAAAAACATGACCGGATGTTAAGCACCTTGCCGTTATTTCACGCTTTTGGCTTAACCGCTACCACTATCATGCCGTTATTAGAAGGCACGCCCGTGGTTTGCTACCCTGATCCTACCGACGTGGGCAAAATTTCTCGGTTAATTCACAAGAAAAAAGTTACGGTCATGTGTGCCACTTCAACATTTCTGGGCATGTATTGTCGTAATAAAAAAGTCTTACCTCAAATGCTGAGCACCTTACGCTTAGTGATTGCCGGCGCAGAAAAATTGAATCAGCAAACCCATGACGACTTTAAAAATAAATTTAACGTCGATATTTACGAGGGCTATGGCACAACTGAAGTGGCGCCGGTTGCGAGTTCAAACCTACCCAATGCCTTGAATGCTAAAGATTGGCATGAACAAATCACCAACAAACCGGGCACCGTTGGCCTACCCTTACCCGGCACGGCATTCAAAATTGTAGACCCCGACACACTAGACGCTCTGCCCTCAAACACTGAAGGTATGATTTTAATTGGCGGCACACAAGTCATGAAAGGCTACTTAAATAACCCCGAAAAAACCCAACAAGTCTTAATTCCCGATGGCGACGTCACTTGGTATATCACCGGCGACAAAGGCAAGCTAGACGAAGACGGCTTCTTAACCATTGTGGACCGCTATTCACGCTTTGCCAAAATCGGCGGTGAAATGGTGAGTTTATCGTCCGTTGAGCAGCATGTTGCAATGGCCGTTAATAATAGTGACATTGATGTGATGGCTTTAGCCAAGGCAGATGTAAAAAAAGGCGAAAAAATTGTTATGCTACATACCGGTGAAATTGATACCCAGATTGTTCGCCAAGCAATGCAGGCTGCAGGGTGTAATAATTTAATGATACCGACTGCGTTTGTGCAGGTTGAGGCATTGCCTAAGCTTGGGAGTGGGAAGAAGGATTATAAGGCTGGACAGTTGATGTTAGGAGAGATTTAGGCTTTTGAGTTAGCGTGATGAACGCACCCTTTTCAAGCCCCTCGCGGCAGGACGCCGGCGCGGAGCCTACAGGGACGTATTCACGGCGTGGCTTGAAAAGGGTGCGTTCATCGCGCCCCCCCAAAGCCGAAGTACTCCACCTTATTGTCTTTAGTTTCAAACAACGTCAATTTATAAAGCTCAACCGGCTCCAACGCAGGCTGAAGAATGTCCCAAAACACAATAATAATATTCTCCGCGGTAGACACCACATTAGCAAACTCAGGGCAATCAACATCTAAGTGTTTGTGATCAAACCTGTCGATAATTTTTTCTTCAACAATTCGCTTTAACTCACGAAAATTCATCACCATTCCGGTAATAGGATCGGGCTCGCCACAAAGCGTGATTTCTAAAACATAATTGTGGCCGTGGCCATTTTTATTATTACATTTGCCATAAATTGTTTTATTTTCAACATCCGATAATTTTTCACTGTGTAAGCGATGCGCCGCATTAAATTCAATGCGTTTGGTCACGTAAAGTTTGGGCATGTGGGCTCCAATTTAAGGTTATAACTTTAAGAAAAAATTTAATTACAAAAAACTTCCAATGTGGTTCCATTGACCACATCTGCTGTTTCTTCATTGGCTAAAAAATAAATTAATTTGGCAATATCTTCAGGTGCAGCACCGGCAGAAAAATCAGGGAAATGATCGGTTAGCATTTTGGTGTTCACCGCACCTGGCGCCACGCCATTAACGTGTAGGTTAAACGGTTTACCCTCAACGGCCAAACTCTCTGTTAACCCCACCACACCATGTTTGCTGGCGATATAAGCTGACATGTCGGTAAACTTTTCAACAAAACGAATTCCCGATAACGAGCTTACGTTTACAATCGCACCATATTGCTCGGGATTTGACATGTATTTAAAGGCTTGCTGGCAGCATAAAAAAGTGCCGGTTAAATTAACATCTAAGGTTTGTTGCCAATCAGCCAAGCTTAGCTCATGAATGGCCGCACGGTGTAATATGCCGGCGTTATTCACTAGCACATCAATTGAATTAAAGGCTTTATAGGCTGCAGAAAACAGCGCTTCTACAAAATTAGGTTTCGCAATACTGCCGGACATAGCCAGCACTTTGCCAGGCTTGCTAATTTTTGCCACGTCAGCTGCGGCCTCATTGAGCGCATCCGCATCACGTGCACAGAGCACTACATTGTAATCATGACGCGCAAACAACTTTGCCGTTGCCAAGCCAATACCGCGGCTCGCGCCGGTAATAATTACTGTTTTCATAAGAAAATGACCATAAAGGAAGATATTATCCTAGATTCCACAGTTAAACGCGAGAAAGAGTGTAACAGATTGATATGATTAGCGTAATAAAAATTTGTGTGGTCACCTAAATGGTGATGAATCAAATTTTTATATAGCTAGGCATATCAAGGTGTTGCGCTATTTTTTGTGTTTAACTGTAGAATCTAGGATTGTACGCAATAAAAAACCAGCTGCCAGTCCCTCAACCAACAGCCGGGTTTACGTCGTCATTTTGCGGAGATATAAATCGTCTTATAGTGCAGCAACCGCTCCCACGGCAACTGGCTCAACACTTGCATTCTCTTCTTTTTCTTTAGCAATGCGTTGATAAATTTCTTCACGGTGAACCGCAACTTCTTTGGGTGCGTTCACGCCAATACGTACTTGATTACCTTTCACACCGAGCACGGTAACAGTGACTTCATCACCTATCATTAAGGTTTCACCGACTCTTCTGGTTAAAATTAACATCCTTTAAAACTCCCTTCATGGTTTTTTATTTTTGTTTGCATTATTTCGTTATTAAACACAAGCTTAACAATCGACCTGAATCATTATAAAGGGGGTTCATTAAGACAATATTAAGAACCAAAAATAGATTCAAAATAAAAAGCGGCTACCAGGATAGATGGGAGCCAAACCTCCTTGTTTCGATGAAAAAATCCTTTAATATCAAGCGGTTGCAGGAATAGGGTCAAACTCCTCTTGGAGCTCACTATCTAACCCAAATGCGGTGTGCAAACTTCGCGCAGCCAACTCAAGGTACTTCTCGTCAAGCACTACAGACATTTTAATCTCTGAAGTGGTGACCAATTGTACAGGAATTCCTTCTTGTGCCAAGGTATTAAATAATATTTTCCCAACACCTATGTGGGTACGCATGCCAACACCGATGGCAGACACTTTGGCGATACGATTATCACCCGTGGCTTCTCGGGCATTTAGGTGTTTTGCCGCATCTTGCAAGATGGCCAGCGCTCTTTGGTAATCATCCCGATGCACGGTGAAGGTGAAGTTAATATGCCCTTCGCTGTCTGGGTTTTGCAAAATCATGTCCACATCAATATTGGCTTCGGCAACAACGCCTAAAATATAGGCCGCTACGCCAGCCTGGTCTGGAATGCCCCATACAGTGAGCTTGGCTTCACTGCGGTTAAAGGCAATGCTGGTAACGATAGGTTTTTCCATATTAAATTCCTCGTAGGTAATCAAAGTGCCTGGGCCATCGACAAAGCTAGATAAAACGCGCAATGGCACTTGATATCTGCCGGCAAAACGCACAGCCCGATTTTGCAGTACTTTGGCCCCTAGGCTAGCCATTTCAAGCATTTCTTTTAAAGTAATCTTGTCCAAACGCTGTGCTGCAGGCACAACACGAGGATCGGAAGTATAAACACCGTCAACATCGGTAAAAATTTGGCACTCATCGGCCTTTAAGGCTGCCGCAATTGCAACTGCCGTGGTATCTGAACCACCGCGTCCCAGCGTAGCGGTGTCGCCAATGGGGTTAACGCCTTGAAAGCCTGCCACCACCGGAATAATGCCGGCGGCTAATTCTTTTCGCAGCGGCTCGATATTAATATTTTCAATATGGGCTTTTTTGTGCCAATCGTCGGTTTCAATTCCAGCTTGACGACCGGTCATGGATTTTGCGGGGTGATTGTTGGCATTAAGTAAAATGCTCAATATAGAGCTGGAAATCATTTCACCGGTGGAAATAAGGTTGTCGTATTCTCGTGGGTTGGGTGTGGTGGAGGCTTCTTTAGCCAACGTAATTAAACGGTCGGTTTCGCCCGCCATGGCCGAAAGCACCACCACCACATCAGCGCCATTGCTGCGGGCAGCTTGGACAATGCGCATCACGTTACGCAGCCGATCTAAATCTGCTACCGAAGTACCACCGAATTTTTGGATTAGAAGTTTTTTCATTTTAATCAACCAAAATCTAACTGTTATCTCTGCGCTACCTAGTGCAGGTTATAAAAAGAACCACCGCCATAATGATGGCGCTCTCCCCGCTTCGCAGAAAGATTATAATACTTGCGTTAGGCGCTCATTCGCAGCGGCAAAAGCTGCGGGAAGTTTTTCGGGCTCGCTGCCGCCGGCTTGTGCCATGTCTGGCTTGCCGCCACCTTTGCCACCAACATGAGTGGCAATTAAGTTCACCAACTCACCCGCTTTGACTTGGGTAATTAAATCATTACTGACTCGCACAATTAAATTCACTTTCTCGCCATTAACCACGGCTAGGCCAACCACGCTTTTGCCTAGTTTATCGACTAACTGCTTTGATACATCACGCAGTGCCTTCGCTTCAACGTTATCGACTTTTAGTAATAATACTTTCACGCCATTAATATCTTGCGCTTGGTCGGCTAAATCACTACCGGCAGCACTGCTTAATTTTGCTTGTAGCTGCTCGAGTTTTTTTTCTAGCTCACGGTTACGTGCCAACAATTGTAAGGCCTTGCCCTGCACTGTTTCACGCGGCGTTTTTAAGGCTTGAGATAAATTAGCCACCTGCTCACTGGCATTGTTCACATACGCTAAGGCGTAAGCACCTGTAACAGCTTCGATGCGGCGCACACCAGCAGAGACACTGGTTTCGACGGTGATTTTGAATAAGCCAATATCGCCGGTACGCTCAACGTGGGTACCACCACATAATTCTTTGGAAAATTCACCAAAGCTTAGCACGCGAACTTTTTCGCCATACTTTTCACCAAACAAGGCTTGCGCCCCACTGGCTTTAGCATCATCGATGGACATTAACTGCGTAACGCCGGCTAAATTAGCGCGGATCATTTGGTTAACCAAGCTTTCCACTTGGGCAATTTGCTCTGCGCTTATCGCTTCTGGATTAGAAATGTCTAGGCGCAAACGCTCAGGCTCAACTAAAGAGCCTTTTTGTTGCACATGCTCGCCCAATACTTGATGCAGTGCGGCGTGTAATAAATGCGTGGCGGTATGATTTAATTTAATGGCTTCACGGCGCTCACTGGCAACACAGCTGTTTAGCTTGTCGCCCACACGAATGCTACCTTGACTTACTTGGCCGTGATGTAAATGTGCGTTATTAGCTTTTTGTGTATCTTGCACCAAGAAACAAGCGTTAACGTTGCTCAGCTCTCCGGCGTCACCCACTTGGCCACCGCTTTCGGCATAAAAAGGCGTTCTATCTAAAATAACAATACCGGCCTCACCTTGGTTTAAGGTTTGCACTACAGTGTTGTCTTTAATAAGCGTGGTCACCATCGCTTCGCTCGTTAAGCTTTCATAGCCAGCAAAATCTGTGTGCTCTTTAATATCAAGCCCGTCGTTATAGTCTAGGCCAAATTTACTAGCGGCTTGAGATTGCTCACGTTGTTTGCTCATGGCGGCTTCAAACCCTGGCATGTCTAATTGCAATTCACGTTCGCGCGCAATATCAGCGGTTAAATCAACCGGGAAACCAAAAGTGTCATAAAGTTTAAATACCACATCACCGGGAATTGTGTTGCCGGTCAGTGCACTAATCTCATCTTCTAAAATTTTCAAACCTTGTTCTAGCGTTCTTGCAAACTGTTCTTCTTCACGCTTTAATAATTTTTCTATTTGCGCTTGTGCACGAACCAATTCAGGAAAGGCTTCGCCCATTTTTTCCACTAATACCGGCACTAACTTATAAAAGAAAGCATCAGTAATCCCTAATTTATTGCCGTGACGAATTGCCCGGCGAATAATGCGGCGTAAAACATAACCACGGCCTTCGTTTGATGGAATAACGCCGTCGGTAATTAAAAAAGAACAAGAGCGAATGTGATCAGCAATTACGCGAGCCGATGTTTGTTGAATATCGGTGACGTCAGCCATTTTTGCCACTGCGCTGAGCAGTGGAATAAATAAATCTGTTTCATAATTTTCATGCACGCCCTGCAATACTGCTGCCAAACGTTCTAAACCCATGCCGGTATCGACCGAAGGTTTAGGTAGCGGCGCCATACTGCCATCTTTGCTGCGGTTAAATTGCATGAACACTAGGTTCCAAATTTCAATATATCGGTCGCCATCTTCTTCCGGCGTGCCAGGAGGGCCGCCCCAAATTTCAGGGCCATGATCATAAAATATTTCGGTGCAAGGGCCGCATGGGCCAGTGTCACCCATTGACCAAAAATTATCTTTCTCGCCGCAACGGCTTAAGCGTGCAGGATCAACGCCAATTTCTTTAATCCAAATTTCGGCGGCTTCATCATCGTCTTCAAAAACCGTTACCCATAATTTTTCTTGTGGGATGCCAAATTCTTTGGTTAATAAATTCCAAGCAAAATTGATGGCTTCACGTTTAAAATAATCGCCAAACGAAAAGTTACCCAGCATTTCAAAAAAAGTGTGATGGCGTGCGGTGTAACCCACGTTTTCTAAATCATTGTGCTTACCACCGGCGCGAATACAGCGCTGTGAAGAGGTTGCGCGCGTATAGCTGCGAATATCTTGCCCTAAAAACACATCTTTAAATTGCACCATGCCTGCATTGGTAAATAATAACGTGGGGTCATTTGCGGGCACAACAGAATAAGTGGCCACTTCTTCATGACCTGCTGCTGCAAAATAATCTAAAAATTTACGGCGAATCTCTGAACTTTTCATTGTTATTAAACCTGTTTTAATCAATCATAGGGTAGCCAGCAGCTTCCCAACCATTTGTGCCTTCAAGCATTGACGCCACATTGGTGTAGCCCATTTTCTCTAAGGTTTGTACCGATAAAGCTGAACGCACGCCGCCTGCACAATACAAAATCACTTCGGCACTTTTTTCTGGGATTTGTGCTTCAACATGAAATTCTAATACCCCGCGGTCAATGTATTTAGCCCCGCCAATATGGCCTTTGGCCCATTCACTTTCGGTGCGTATATCAAGTAATATAAAGTCATGACCGGTATCGAGCTTGTTTTTCACTTCCTCGATGTTGACTTCCTTGATGCTTTTTCTTGCTGAATCGACTAAATCCATACAAACAAATTTATACCCCATTTCCCAAGTCTCCTGTTGGCAAGCGGTTAAATACTTGCTTAATTTGTTCCGCAGTATAACCGCGGTAATTTAAAAACTGTTGTTGCTTAGTGCGCTCCGTAAAATCAGCGCTTACGTGCGAACCAAATTTTTTCACAAAACACTGCTCTGCAAAAGGTAACCAATCAACCAAAACTAAGTGTGCTTGCGCCATAGAATCACTAATGCCGCGTTGCTGTAGTGCTAGCCCCACATGGTTTGGGCCATAGCCCCTACGGCTTCGCATTCTAACATAGGCCTCACAAAAACGCTCGTTGCTGAGTAAGTTATCGGCTTCAAGTTCGCTCAAACAAGCCTCAATATCATCGCGCGGATACTCACGTAAAACCAGCTTTTTGTGCAATTCTAAGCGCGAATGCTCACGCCTGGCAAGCAAGTCTAACGCTTTATGTCGAACGGGTTTGGTTGTTAGCATGACGGGTAAATAAGTCCTCATTATGAGCAGCACCGATTAGCATTATACCGGAATTAGAACACCAGAAGCGAGCCCACCGTTGCGAGGCGTATTGCGACGCAGCAGTCTCATTATTATTAAAAATTGCCGCTCCCTTCAGGGCTCGGAACGACTAGCTTGCATTTATTCACACCAGGATGAAAGAAAAACAATAAAAAAGCCCGGTAAAACCGGGCTTTTTTGCTATTTCTAGCGTTTAAGCTTCAGCAACTTGGTTTAACAGCTCGGGATCAGCTTTTGCTGTTTCATCAAGCTTAGGCAATAACACCGCGCGAATTTTGGCTTCAATTTCATCGGCCATTTCGGGGTGATCTTTCAAGTATTGACGTACATTATCTTTACCTTGGCCAATACGTGTACCTTCGTAGCTGTACCATGCACCGGCTTTATCCACAAAGCCTTGTGCCACACCTAGGTCAATAATTTCACCTTGCTTTGAAATACCTTCGTTGTAAATAATATCAAATTCGGCTTTCTTGAAAGGAGGCGCAACTTTGTTTTTCACCACTTTAACGCGGGTTTCGTTGCCCAAAATTTCGTCGCCTTTTTTAATACTACCAATACGACGAATATCCAAGCGTACTGATGAATAGAATTTCAGCGCGTTACCGCCAGTAGTGGTTTCAGGATTACCAAACATCACACCAATTTTCATACGAATTTGGTTAATAAACACCACTAGAGTATTAGAGCGTTTGATGTTACCGGTTAGCTTACGCAAAGCTTGTGACATTAAGCGAGCTTGCAAGCCCACGTGATGGTCACCCATATCGCCTTCAATTTCAGCTTTAGGCGTGAGCGCGGCAACCGAATCAATGACCACCACGTCAACACCGCCGGAGCGAACTAACATGTCAGTAATTTCTAAAGCTTGCTCGCCGGTATCTGGCTGCGAAACTAATAATTCATCAACGTCGACGCCGAGTTTTTCAGCGTACGTAGGGTCAAGTGCATGCTCAGCATCAATAAAAGCTGCCGTGCCGCCAGCCTTTTGACATTCGGCAATCACTTGTAAGGTTAAAGTGGTTTTACCTGAAGATTCAGGACCATAAATTTCAACAATACGCCCGCGTGGTAAACCACCAACGCCCAATGCAGCGTCTAGCGTAATAGAACCGGTTGAATAGACTTCAATATCACGAATAGCGTTAGAATCGCCAAGCTTCATCACTGAACCTTTACCGAATTGACGCTCAATTTGACTTAATGCGGCCCCGAGGGCTTTATCACGATCATTACTCATTTAACTCTCCTAAAAAGATTGAAAATAGATTATGTAAATAAGCAAGGGCCGGTGCCTACTCCAGCCGAAGATTATGTCACAATCTAATCACAAGCGCTAGGGGTACAAACGCACGAAAACCACTAGATGTGGTAGTAAAAAGAGAGGCGAGCTATTTACGACGCGTTAAATACACATACGCCGTTGGCACCACAAACAGTGAAAAGAACGTGCCAAACAACATGCCGCCCACAATCACCCAGCCCACTTGCTGGCGACTCACTGCGCCCGGACCATGCGCTAAGGCTAAAGGCAATGCGCCTAGTACCATCGCCCCGGTGGTCATTAAGATGGGTCGTAAACGCAATGTTGCCGCTTCAGTCACTGCTTCCAAGGCATTTTTGCCTTGGGTGCGTAGCTGGTTTGCAAACTCGGTGATTAAAATACCGTGCTTGGCGATTAAACCAATTAAAGTCACCAGTGCAATTTCACTGTAGATGTTGATCGTGCCGCCGGCAAAACGCAACACCACTAAGCCACCCACTAATGATAACGGCACGCTTAATAACACAATGAAGGGATCAACAAAACTTTCAAACTGCGCAGCTAACACTAAGTAAATAAAGGCTAAGGCCAGTAAAAAGATGCTGGCCATGCGGCTGTGTGAATCTAAATAATCTTTCACTGCACCTGAAAATTGAAATTTAGCATTCGCGGGTAAGTGCGTATCCATAAATTTCTGCAAATATGCCACGGCTTGGCCCATGGTATAACCCGGTGCTAGCTCAGCAGTAATATCATCAGAACGTAAACGGTCATAATGTGGCAACATAACTGTGCCCACCACAGGTGTTATTTTTACTAACGTAGATAATGAAATCATTTGACCCACTGCATTGCGCACATAAATTTTATCGAGCCCGGTTAGGTCTTTTAAATCTTTACGTTGCATTTGCAACATGACATCATAATTTTGGCCGTCAAATTCAAATGTTGATTCGGTTTTTCCGCCTAATAATGTTGCAATAGTGGTGCTAATATCATTTAAATTGACTTGTAAATCGGCGGCGAGGCTGCGATTGATTTCCACATTAAACTGCTGATTATCCATTTTAATGCTGCTGTCAACATTGGTTAACATCGGCGCCTTGCCGAGTAAGCCTACTAAGTTACCTACCATAGATTCTAAATTTTTATAACTACTTGACGTCATAATACGCATTTCAACGCTATGGTTACTGCTACCACCACGGCTAAATGGCGCGGGGCTGACAGGAAAAGCTTTTACCCCAGGAATTTTGGCAAAGTCTTTACGCAATTGTGTGGCAATTTGTTTTTGACTCCGTTCGCGTTTGTCCCAAGGCTTTAACGACAAAATAGAAAAAGCACTGTTGGCATTAGGATAGCCCACGGACATTAAAGAGCTGTGCGCCTCTGGAATGCTAGCGTAAACCGCTTCAATTTTTTTGGCATAGCGATCGGTATATTGAAAGCTAGCGTTGGTGGGGGCATTCACAATGCCCATAATTGAGCCGCGATCTTCCGTTGGCGCCAACTCGGGTGGCATGCCGCGATAAAACCACCAGCCTAATAATGCCAAGGCAATTAGCGCCACAACCACCCAAGGGCGATGTGCCAACGCTGCTTGTAAGGTGCGTCGATAGCCGTTCATCAAGCGCTCCATAAACTTATCAAGCCATTGGTGGTAGCGTGAGCCATGATCTACCGGGCGCAATAAACGTGCACTCATCATGGGCGATAAGGTTAACGCCACAAACCCAGAAATAGTGACCGCGCCAGCTAACGTTAACGCGAACTGACGAAATAACGTGCCGGTTAAACCTTGCGTGAAAGCAATCGGCAAATACACGGCGACCAAGGTTAACGTCATAGCAATAATTGCAAACACAATTTCCTTGCTACCTTTCATGGCGGCATCGTAAGGCGACATGCCACTTTCAACGTAGCGGTAGATATTTTCCAACATCACAATAGCATCATCAACCACCAAACCTATAGCTAGCACCAAGGCTAATAAGGTAATGGTATTGATACTATAATTAAAGAAGTATAAGCCGGCAAAAATAGACACTAAACACACCGGTATAGTGACCACCGGAATTAAGGTTGAACGTAGTGAGCCTAAAAACAGGAACACCACTAAAATCACTAGAATTAACGCTTCAATCAAGGCGCTATACACTTCATGAATAGACAAATTAATAAAACTCGCCGAATCAAATACCACTTTCAACTGCATGCCTGGGGGCAAGCTGCTGCTCAATTGCTTAATGGCTTTGCGCACACCTTGAGACACATCAATAGGGTTAGCCGTTGAATCCGGCACGATACCCAGCGCAATACCCGATTTACCTTCCACGCGAAAAGCGCTGTCCATTTGTGCCGAGCCTACTTTTACCTGGGCCACATCTTTAAAGCGTGTAATCTTACCGGCAGTATCACGCACAATTAAATCATTAAATTGCTGCGGGCTTTGTAGGCCGGCATTGGCCACCACCGGGTAATCACGATTGGGGCCTTTAATTTCACCAGCCGGCACGTTTATGTTTTGTGCTTGCAAGCTATCAACCATGTCTTTTACCGTGACATTGCGGGCAGCCATTTTAAGGGGGTTCAGCCAAACGCGCATGGCATAGGGCCGTGCGCCCCAAAGCCAAACATTACTGACGCCATCAACTTGTTGCACCAATGGTTCTACATAACGGTTAATATAATCGGTCAGTTGAAGAGCATTTTTCTTTTCATCAATCACTGCCACCACAATGGCGGGACGAGAGTCGGAATCATTTTTATGCAGAATTGGCGCTTCAATACCGTTGGGAAGGTGGCGTATCACGCCAGAGAGTTTGTCGCGCACATCGTTCATGCCCACATTAATATTGTAGTCATCACCAAATTCTATGTTGATGTTGCTACGCCCTTCACTACTTTTAGAACGAATAGCTTCAATGCCATTCACCGATGCTACGGCATTTTCAATCGGGGTGGTGACATCGTTTTCCATTAAATCGGCACTAGCGCCGCTATACACGGTGCGAATACTAATAATAGGTTTATCCATGCGTGGATATTCACGCACCGACAAACGGCTAAAAGAAATAATCCCCACAATCACCAACACCAAGCTCAAAGCAATGGTGAAAACAGGACGTTTAATACAAAATTGGGGTAAATTCACGCCGCATCACCTGTGGCCGTAATAATTTGCACTTGGCTGCCATCGCGCAGCTTTTGCTGGCCCACGTTCACAATTTGTTGTTTCGCGGTTAAGCCAGAGGTGATTTCAACATTCCCCCCCCAACGTGCGCCCACTTTCACCGGCGTTTCAACCGCGCGGCCATTTTGAATAACATAAACTTCACTGCCTGAAATGGTCGCCACCAAGGCCTCGGCCGGAATCACTAAAGCATTAAGGCGTTGCCCCAGCTGCTGCTCAACGTTCACAAACATGCCCGGCGCCAATTGCTGTGCATTGTTGGGCACGGTGGCATGCACTTCTACGGTCCGGCTCGTCACATCAACGGTGGGAGAAATAAAAGCAACCGTGCCACTAAAACGCTCGCCCGGTAAGGCCGAAGACGTCACGCTAACCAGTTGCCCGAGTTTTAACTGCGGCAAATATGTTTCCGACACATTGTAAATAACTTTTAAGCTATCGGTGTTTACTAAGGGTGCCAAGGTTTGCCCCACGGTAACATATTGGCCCACACTCACCGTGCGGCTACCCACGGTGCCATCAAACGGCGCGCGCAGCTGCATTTTTTTCACCAACAATTGGCGCTCATTCACCACGGCTTGATCTTCAGCCAACGCCTCAGCGGCTTGATCTAACGCTTGTTGGGATAAGGCATCGTTTTCTAATAAGCGGTGATTGCGTCGAAAGTCTTCTTTGCTCAAGCGTAGCTTTGCTTTGGCAGCCGTCAGCTGGGCATGTGCCACAGAATCATCAATTTGAAACAATAAACGGCCTTGCTTTACATCTTGCCCGTTATGAAAATTAATTTTAGCAATCTGCCCATCGACTTCGGGGCTCACTTCAATTTGCTGGTCAGCAGCAAGGCTACCCAGTGCTTTGATGCTTATTGGCATGGTTTGTTGTTGCACGGTGACGGCTTCAACCGGAATGCTCACATCCATGTTAAGGGTGGCTGGCGCGGCACTGTTATGCTCGCCGTAATACCAGTAGCCCAACACGGCGATTAAAATTAGTATAAAAATCAACCAAAACCGGCCTTGCTTATGAATGTTACGCAAACGGTGCGAGAGATGCAGCATGGATAAACGTTCCTTATTGTCGAATTGACAATATTATATAGTGAAATACTAAGTCTGTCTTTGATTGCTTATAGCTATTTGCGTGCTATCGTTTTGCAGGCTGGCTGGGCTTTTAATCAAAGAACATAATGGTATACTCCCTGTCCTCATTTTACCAAAACAGGACCCGCCATGACTAACAATGCCACTTTGATTGAAGCCGCTTGGGACAACCGCGCCGACATAACCCCCAGCACCGTGAGTGCTGATGTAAAACAAGCGATTATCGACACCCTAGAACAATTAGACCAAGGTGAGTTGCGCGTTGCTGAAAAACAAAGTGATGGCTGGCACACCCACCAATGGATTAAAAAAGCCGTGCTGTTATCGTTTCGTATTTACGACAATCAAATTATTGAAAATGGCAGCATCAAATATTACGATAAAGTCCCGTTAAAATACAGCGACTACACACCCGAACATTTCCAACAAGATGGCACACGCGTAGTGCCACAAGCCATCGCTCGTAAAGGCAGTTACGTTGGCCGCAATACGATTCTTATGCCCTCTTACGTCAACATTGGCGCCTATGTGGATGACGGTTGCATGGTTGACACCTGGGCCACCGTTGGCTCATGCGCACAAATTGGCAAAAACGTGCACCTATCTGGTGGCGTGGGCATTGGTGGCGTGTTAGAACCTTTACAAGCCAACCCCACAATTATTGAAGACAATTGCTTTATTGGCGCCCGCTCCGAAATTGTGGAAGGCGTTATTGTTGAAGAAAATTGCGTTATTTCTATGGGCGTTTATATTAGCCAAAGCACAAAAATTTATAATCGCGAAACTGGCGAAATTCATTATGGCCGTGTGCCAGCCGGCTCCGTGGTGGTGGCAGGTTCATTGCCTTCAAAAGATGGCACTCACAACTTGTATGCTGCGATTATCGTCAAACAAGTTGATGCGAAAACGCGCGGCAAAGTCGATTTAAACGACTTGTTACGCGGCATTGAATAACCCTGGGAGCTGATTTATGCTACACATGTATGGTATTAAAAACTGCGACACGGTAAAAAAAGCCCGTAAATTTTTGGATGCAAAAGAAATTGAATATGAATTTCATGATTTCAAAAAAACACCGCCCACAAAAACACAAATCGACACTTGGCTAAAAAGTATTGATTGGAAAATTTTACTCAACATGCGCGGCATGACTTGGCGCAAATTGTCCGAAAGTGAAAAAGAGAGCATTGACAAAACCAACGCCATCAAACACATGCTGGACAATGCCAGCATTATTAAACGTCCCATTCTTGAAAACGGCAAAACCACATTGGTGGGATTTACCCCCGAGGAATATGAAGCCTTATGAGCGCCGTGTTAAAACTTAGCCAACAATTAATGAACATTCCCTCCGTCACGCCAGAAGGCGAAGCGTGCATTGACCTGCTCACCGAACGCTTAACTCACTTAGGTTTTTCTATCGAACGTTTTGACACCGGCCCCGCGGTTAACCTTTGGGCGCGCTTAGGTGCTACTGAACCTTTAGTTTGTTTTTTAGGCCATGTTGATGTGGTGCCCACGGGGCCTGAATCAGATTGGCACACGCCCCCATTTGAGCCTACGATTAAAGACGATAAACTCTATGGACGCGGCGCCTGCGACATGAAAACCGGTATAGCGGCTTTTGTTGTTGCGCTAGAAGCCTTATTGGCCGAGCAAAAAACCTTACCTTATTCAATCGCGTTTTTAATCACCAGCGCCGAAGAAGATATGGATCAATACGGCACGCCCAATGTTATAAAGGCCCTAGAAGCCCGCGGTGAAAAAATCACCTACTGCATCACCGGCGAACCCAGCAGCACAAACCAAGTGGGCGACATTATTCGCAATGGACGGCGCGGCAGTTTAAGTGCCAGCTTAACCGTGCTCGGCAAACAAGGCCACATTGCCTACCCGCATTTGGCCGACAATCCTATTCATAAAGTCTTTGCCGCCTTTGCAGACTTAACCGATGAAATTTGGGATGAAGGCGATGATTTTTTCCCGCCCACCAGCTTACAATTTTCGAACCTAAATGCCGGCACCGGCGTGGGTAACGTGATCCCTGGGGAAATTGTTGCAAGATTCAATTTTCGCTTTTCACCTGCGGTCACCGCCGAGCAACTACAACAGCGCACCGAAGCTATTTTGCAACAACATAAACTAGATTACCGCATCGACTGGCACGTATCTGGCCTACCCTTTTTCACCCCGCTAGGCGCATTAACCCAAGCCGCCAGCGCAGCAATAGAACAAGTCATGCAACACCCGTCAGAATTTTCCACCGGCGGCGGCACCTCCGACGCCCGTTTCATGGCCCCAACCGGCGCACAAGTTATTGAGCTAGGTGTCAGCAATCAAACCGCCCACCAGGTGAATGAATGTGTTGCAGTTGCAGATTTAGAAAATTTAGTGCGTATCTACCAACAACTATTACTGAATTTAGCCAAACCAAGCTAACCATCATTATGAGGAGAACACATGCTACTATACGAAGTCAACATTACCCCCAAGCCCGAAATTTACGCTGATTACCTCGCCTGGCTACGCGGACATGTGCAAGCTATGCTAGCACTGGAAGGCTTTAAACACGCGCAAATTTACCAAGTTGAGCCCTGCGACGCAGAAAACACTCCACAAACGCTTTGCGTGCAATACTTATTAGCCGACCGCACCAGCTTAACCACCTATTTCGCCGACCACGCAGAGGCTCAACGCGCAAGCGTGCCGGCAGATTGGCAAGATAAATTGACGATCACACGCCGTGTGTTGGAAACGATTTAGATAGTTTTTGACAACAGCCAAACAAATCAGTATTCTTTGCCGCTCACGCTGCGCCAAGTAGTGTGCGTTATAAAGAAAAATCATGGCTTTTTCCGGTGAACGCCAGGCAAGAAAAGCCCAGCTGGGTGCGCCACCATGAACGCTTACTCGCAATGAGCTAAGCAAAGAAGTAAAAACGGAGAGGTGTCTGAGTGGCTGAAAGAGCACGCCTGGAAAGTGTGTATACGTTAATCCGTATCGAGGGTTCGAATCCCTCCCCCTCCGCCAAT
>JAWUVP010000016.1:0-89833 GCA_034112285.1 Gammaproteobacteria bacterium | reverse complement strand
ACCTGATCCCATCCCGAACTCAGAAGTGAAACCTCTTAGCGCCGATGATAGTGTGGGGTCTCCCCATGTGAAAGTAGGTCACTGCTAGGCATTTATTCCAAAACCCGAGATTGCGCAGGCAGTCTCGGGTTTTTTCTTGTCCATAGAAAATTAATGTGCTGATAATGCCGTATAGAATGCCAAAGCAGTCTTTGTTATAACTGAGCCTTGGTATAGGAAAATAGCTTGAGTTTCAACTCAAGGCTCTTTTTATAATGCTTATACGACCAGAGAAGTCACATGGACAAAATGGTTAATTTCGCTAATATTTTTATTGATACAATTCATGTTGCAACCGATAGGTTTCTAATTACCGGGCCACATTTAGACGATAATCCCATTGTCTTTGCCTGCAAACCTTTTATACGCGTGAGTGGCTATGAGGAAGGCGAAATATTAGGGCGTAATTGCGTTTTTTACAAGGTGAGAACACAGAGCCTGGCTTGATTCAAAAAATATCTTAGGCTGTGAATGATGAGCAATCTTTCAAAGGGGTGGTATTAAACTATCGCAAGGATGGCATGCCATTTTGGAATATGACAAGGATAATAATCTACAATATTTCTCGGGTGTGCAAACGGATATTCCGGAACTACACAACAGCCGCAAGCTTGTAGTTCAGCAACAAGCTGAACTAGGACATTTTGCTCGCCTTCGTCATGTCGATGAAATGAGCATCAGTATTTTCCCTGAATTAAAGCAGCCCTTGTCGGCACTGGTGAATTATATTAATGGATAGACGAGGCTTGGTGAGGAAGTGGATGTTGATAAAGTTCATAGTGTATTGGCCGTCATGAAAGAACAAGCTTATCGTGCTAATGATCTGATTACGCATTTTTCGTCTTTCACTCGCGAAGAATCTATAGAAAAAGCTAGCAATTGCATTAACGGGCTTTTTGAGCATGCGATTTACTTGCTGTCGTATGATTTAGTAGGCGTTGATGTGACGGTCAAGCTTTGCAAAGAATCCTTGTTTGTGCTGATGGATAGGCTGCTATTGTTACAAGTTATAATGAATATACTTCAAAATGCAATTGATGTGCTTAAAAAATCTTGCTTTGCTGAGCGTAAATTAGTGGTGTCTGTCATCGCGTTTGATGAGTGGGGTGTTCGTATTTCTATATAACAATGGCTTGCATATTATACAAAAAAATATGTCCCGTTTATTTGAGCCTTTTTATACGACAAAAGAGAAGGGTGTTGGAATTGGGTTCGCTTTAGCGCAGCGTATTGTTAAATCACATAAAGGCAGCATTTGCCTTGATTCACAGAAAAATAAAGGTGCAACGTTTAATGTTGATTTGCCTTTGGCAAAGGTCCCTGTTAACAATGAGTTACCGTTAAGCTGAAGAAAATAAACTTAAGTTCGAAGCAATTGTTTAAGTTCAAGTATAAAAAAGCCCGAAGATATTTAGATAATATCTCCGAGCTTATTGTTCGAAAAAGATTTTTACTTTTCTGTTTCTGTTTCTGTTTCTGCTGCAGCAGCGGGTGCAGGCTCAGCACCTTCGCGCTCAACAATCTCAATGACATGAAAGCCAAAATCAGTTTTTACAGGTTGCGCATAAACGCCAAGTGGCTCATTAAATACCACTACATCAAATTCGGGTACCATTTGACCTTGATGAAAGGTGCCTAGGTCGCCGCCATTTTGTCCTGAAGGACATTCAGACCATTCTTTGGCTAGCTCTACGAAGCTTCCACCATCGTTAATTTGTTGAATTAATTCAACGCATTTATCTTCATCTTTGACTAGAATGTGACGTGCATGGGCTGTTGTCATGACTTTTCCTTATTGATTTAAAGCATTATTATATACTGAAAATACCTGAAGGTGCCAATTCTTATCATTTCGACGGTGTAATGCTTAAATTTCAATCGCTTCGGGTATAATGTCTGCGATTTATAGATATAAGAGTTTCGTATGCGCCAGCCTCATAAAAACATTGTCCTGGATTTACTCGTAATTTGTTTACTTTTTGTGGCGGTTTATGGCTGTCAATTAGGTTCGCGCGCGCTGATCAACCCAGAAGAGGCTCGATATTCGAGCATTGCACACACAATGCTTGTTACCGGCAATTACACGACGCCTATGTTAAAAGGTGTTACCTTTCTTGAAAAGCCGCCAATGTATTATTGGATGCAAGCCAGTGCCATCAAAATGTTTGGCTATAACAGCTGGGCATTACGTTTTTGGCCTAGCATGGTGGCGTTATTTGGCTGTCTGCTACTCTATAGTGTTATTAGAGATATACGTAACCGGCGCGCAGGATTGTTGGCCGCGGCTATTTCAGCATCGGGTCTGCTATATTATAGCGCAGCGCACTATGCGGATATGACTTTAGAAATATCCGTGTTTTTGAGCAGTAGTTTATTGCTGTTTTTATGGGGGTTGCACCACATCGATTCGCGAAAAGCAAAATGGTGCTTTTGGTCGGCATTCATTATGGCAGGTATCAGCTTCTTAACGAAAGGTCTGATGGGAATCGTGTTTCCAACGGCAGTGGTGGGTTTATGGGTGCTGCTTAGTAACCAGTGGCGTTTGGTGCCCAAAATGCGCCTTCCCAGCGGGTTAATCTTGTTCCTTCTTGTGATCACGCCATGGCTATATTTTGTCAGCCTTGAAAATGCACATTTCCTTTATATCTTTTTCTGGCAACAGCAATTTCAACGCTTTACGCAAACAGGCTTTAATAATGTGATGCCTTTTTGGTTTTACATTCCTGTGCTGGTTTTGGGGTTGAGTGCTTGGGCAGTCATGCTTGTACCCTCTGTAAGATATGTTTATCAACAATGGCGCGCTCAGTCCGCTGTATTCGCACAGCTGCGGTTTTTATTGTGTTGGGCAATCTTTGTTTTATTGTTCTTTTCTATTCCTGCTTCCAAAATTGTGGGCTACATTCTGCCGGTGATTCCGGCACTCGCCATTATAATTGCTTATACCTGTGACGCGCAATGGTCTGGCAAGACAACCGCAATAAAAATCACCGCCGGTTATGCTGTGTTCTGGTTGGTAGCTTTGGTTGCAGCCGGCTTTTACGTAGTGCAGCAACCTATTTGGCTGGGCGCCGCAAAGCCGCCTTGGTGGCTAGCGCTGATGTGTGGTGCGGCGTTATTGGCGTGGTTATATGGGATTATTGCAAAACGCTCATTTTCATTCTTTGTTTGTTGCACCTTAGTGAGCAGCACAATGTTTTTGTTAGGGTTTAACCACTTATCCGCTAAGCTTTATATTGATCACTCAACGCGCAGCTTAGTCAGCACGTTGCCGCTACCCCTGCCTGCGGAGACAAAAGTGGTGAGTTACTATACTTATTTACCTGATTTTGCCGTTTATACACATCACCCCGTGTTTTTAGTGGCTGATTGGCCCGAGCATGTGCTCAGCAAGCGCGATACCGACATGGCATTCTTTGCGCGAAAATGTGCTGCGCGACTAGCGGCTTGTCCACTAATGATACGCCCTAGCGTGTTACGAGATTGGTGGGAAAGTCCGCAGTCAGTTTATGCGTTGGTGCCCAAGCTGCGCGTAAGCTCTTTTGTGCAAAAAGTGGGTGGTTATCGAGTTGTGGCCCAAACGCCAGATGATTTATTACTGATTAACCATAAACCCAAAATTTACTCGCTACAAAAGTAAACAGTGGAATAATCAATAAAGTGACGAAGAGGGCTAAGCGGTAGTCCAAATGGAAGCCATGTAAAAATAGAGCGAATAGCGATTCATTTAGGCAAAAATTGATGGCCAATAAGATATAAAATCTAATGACGCTAGTTTTATGTTGGCGATTTGAAGTGAAGGTCCAGTGATAATGGCCTAGATAGCTTACGCTAGAGGCGACGATATAGGCGATTAAATTTGCTAATAGTGGCGCCAGCGAGAAAACGGCGACCAACCCCCATACGCCCAAAAAATTAACCAAGGCTGCCGTGCTGCCAACAATAATAAAGCGCGTTAGTTGCAATTGTAAGAGTTTTGCTAGCATAGTGCTGCTAATCATAGCGTAATAGGCTTAATTTTACTACACCCGTAGCAATTGAAAAAAGGTACGTCGCTGCGAGGAGCGCAGCGACGAAATGGGAGGAAAGTCATGATTCAAAGCTTTTCTAGTTGTACTTTGTACATTTTTTAAGCGCGCACGCCTTGCTAGGTTCGTGCTACAATGCGGCTTTAATCATCGCTTGGAGTCAGGTGTTATATGCTGCTTTCCGTCATTGCCCCTATGTACAATGAAGCTTTATCGATAGGAGAATTCCTAAAGCAAACGCTGGAAGTGCTGGCACAGCATTTTAGTGAATATGAGCTTATCTTAGTTGATGATGGCTCAATCGATACCAGTATTGAAGTGGCTAGCGCGATTGCAGCCCATCATCCCCAGGTGCGAATTCTTGAACTATCGCGCAACTATGGCAAAGAAATTGCCACCAGTGCAGGGCTCAAGGCCGCCAAGGGCGATAATATCGTGTTAATGGATTCTGACTTACAAAACCCTCCTCAGCTTATTCCCGAGCTGTATCAAAAAATGCAGCAAGGCTTTGATGTTGTTTATGCTGAGCGCCAAGGCCGGGTTGGTGAGAGCTTTATAAAAAAAGTGACTTCCAGAATGTTTTATTGGCTAGCCTGCAAAATGACGGGCTTTAAGCTAGAAAGTAATGCCGGCGATTTTCGCATTATGAGCCGTCAAGTGGTCAATGCCATTAATAGCCTGCCTGAAACCAATCGCTATCTAGTTATGCTTTATGCGTATGTTGGTTTTAAATCAGGCTCGGTGCCTTATGTTGTGCCGCCGCGTTTTGCTGGTGAGCGTTCATACAAATATACAGCACTTCTCAAGGCAGCATTTGATGCTATTCTGTCTTTTTCAAGCGCGCCCTTACGCATTATCTCCATATTGTCTGTTTGCGTTAGCGCTATTTGTGCTTGTTATGCAGGCTTTATTTTTATTCAACATATGATGGCGAATAATTTAGTTGACGGCCTGGCCTCGGTATTATGCTTCATGGCCATTATGTTTGCTTTATTGTTCTTGTTTTTAGCGTTGCTGTCCGAATATATAGGCCGGATTATGGCAGAAACCAAGCGTCGGCCATTATATTTTATTCGCCGAGAAATTAACGCTGCGCAGTCAGATTGTGAGGGTTAAGTCATTAATCCTTTGCGCTGATGATTACGCATTCAATACAGCGGTGTCGGCCGGGATTGTTGAGCTGCTTGCAGCAAAACGACTTACGGCTACCAGTTGCATGACAAACATGCCCCTATGGCCAAGCTTAGCCCCGGAGCTGACACAATTAAAAACATCGGCACAAATTGGTCTGCATTTTAATTTAACCGATGGCGAGGCCTTAACGAGCCCGCTCAGCTTTAGTAAACAGCTCCCCAGCCTAAAGTCACTCATTATTAATAGTTATGCGCGACGCTTGAATAAAGCGGAGGTTAAGGCTGAGTTGCAGGCGCAGCTTGCAGCCTTTGTGCACAGCATGCAGCGTTTCCCAGATTTTATTGATGGCCATCAGCATATCCATCAGCTACCTGTGGTGCGTGATGCCTTGCTGGAGGTTGTGCACGAAGAGCTGTTAGCTAACCCGCATTTTTATCTTCGTGCAACAAGCTATGGCTTTGGTCTTGCCTTGCAGCAGGTCGATAAGATGAAGTCGTTTATTATTGCGGGACTTGGGGGCAATAAATTTTCACATAAGTTGACGCAAGCTAATATCGCGCATAATTCAAGCTTTAGCGGCATCTATGATTTTGCACCGCAGTGTGATTATAGAGAGCAATTCCTAAAATTTTTAGCCTTAAGTCAGGATAAAGGCTTGATTATGTGTCATCCGGCAATCGATGCCAAGGATCAGCAGGATGAAATTGCCGTGGCCAGGGTTAATGAGTATCAATACTTTAAAAGCCCACAGTTTAGCCATGACTTAATTGAGCATGGCTGGGCGATATAGCCACCTTCAAGGGCGTTTCTAGGCCTCCTTTAAAATGCAAGATGGTGTGGGTGCGGGGTTTCTTAAAATATTATGTAAATTAGCGTTGTATTTTAACGAAAAATTGACTAGAATCGCCTTTCTTAACGCTAACTACTCTTTATGGTTAGTAGGTCATAGTAAGCCGGTGTAGCTCAGTTGGTAGAGCAGCTGATTTGTAATCAGCGGGTCGTGGGTTCAACTCCTGTCACCGGCTCCATTTTTTACCGTAATCCTCATATATGCAAAAATCAAGCGATTTTCAGCCAACCCGTTGTGTTTGCTAGGGTGTTGGCGTTGTGCGCGACCGATGATTTTGCTTTATAGCCTTCAACCTAGGTTTAAATCAAAAATACTTTAACTTTCTGGCATTTATAGGTTGACATTACCCTCGTGCTTTAGGAGAATACGCGATTCTTCGTCCAGGCGGACAAAGTTTGCCCGTGGGTAGTTAGTGATTGCTTTAGAGCATATTAATTTCTCAAAAGGCTAAAAGGTTTAGGAGGGGTTCCCGAGCGGCCAAAGGGATCAGACTGTAAATCTGACGGTTCATCCTTCGGAGGTTCGAATCCTCCCCCCTCCACCATGATTGGAACCGATAACAGTTATGGATAACGAGTCAGCATGCTAAGTTTGCGGGTGTAGTTCAACGGTAGAACCCCAGCCTTCCAAGCTGGTCGTGTGGGTTCGATTCCCATCACCCGCTCCATTTGCGAGTGGCAAGATATAACGGCTATCGGCTTTAAAGGTAGGCCCACATAGCTCAGCGGTAGAGCACTTCCTTGGTAAGGAAGAGGTCCCCGGTTCAATTCCGGGTGTAGGCTCCAAAGAATTAGGGTCTTTTGACATTGCGCATTGCGAAATGTCAAAAGGTCCTAGGTAAACATTAACTCAACATATATAGAGGTGTAGTTGTGGCAAAGGAAAAATTTGAAAGAACCAAACCGCATTTAAACGTGGGAACAATTGGTCACGTTGACCATGGTAAAACAACGTTAACGGCTGCGTTAACAAAAGTAATGGCTGAGTTGCACGGTGGTGAGTTTAAAGACTACGCAAACATCGATAATGCACCAGAAGAACGTGAACGTGGTATTACTATTGCTACAGCACACGTTGAATATGAAAGTGAAGCACGTCATTATGCGCACGTTGACTGTCCAGGACATGCCGATTATGTGAAAAACATGATTACCGGTGCTGCTCAAATGGACGGCGCTATTTTAGTCTGTTCTGCAGCTGATGGCCCTATGCCGCAAACGCGTGAGCACATCTTGTTGTCTCGCCAAGTAGGCGTTCCACATGTCGTTGTTTTCTTAAACAAAGCCGATATGGTTGATGATGAGGAATTAGTCGAATTAGTTGAAATGGAAGTGCGTGAGTTGCTAAGCTCTTATGACTTCCCAGGTGACGATACACCATTGATCATCGGTTCTGCGCTTAAAGCGTTAGAAGGCGATACCAGTGATATCGGTGTTCCAGCTATTATTAAATTAGTGGAAGCAATGGATACATACTTCCCATTACCAGAACGTGATATTGACAAGCCTTTCTTGCTACCTATTGAAGATGTATTTTCAATTTCAGGTCGTGGTACGGTTGTTACAGGACGTGTTGAGCGTGGTATTGTTCATGTTGGTGACGAAATTGAAATCGTGGGTATTAAAGACACGACTAAAACGACGTGTACTGGTGTGGAAATGTTCCGCAAATTGCTTGACGAAGGTTCGGCTGGCGATAACGTTGGTGTGTTATTACGTGGTACTAAACGTGAAGACGTCGAGCGTGGTCAAGTATTGGCTCACCCTGGTTCAATCATGCCTCATACGAAGTTCGAAGCTGAAATTTATGTGTTGAGTAAAGATGAAGGTGGTCGTCATACACCATTCTTTAAAGGTTACCGCCCACAATTTTACTTCCGTACAACGGACGTAACAGGTGAAGTGATTTTACCTGAAGGTACTGAAATGGTTATGCCGGGTGACAACACTAAACTTGATGTTCATCTGATTAACCCAATCGCGATGGAAAATGGTTTGAAATTTGCTATTCGTGAAGGTGGTCGTACAGTAGGTGCGGGTGTTGTAACTAAAATTATTGAATGATTTTAGGTAGACACTAAGCGTTATAATACAGGGAGCCATGTGCTCCCTGTGTTTACAGGCCAGTAGCTCAATTGGCAGAGCGACGGTCTCCAAAACCGTAGGTTGGGGGTTCGATTCCCTCCTGGCCTGCCATTTATGAATGTTAAAAGGTTATAAATGACAGATATTAAGCAAACATCAACCAATACTGGTTTGAACATTTTACTTTGGTTAGTGGTGCTTGCACTCTTAATCGGTGGTGTTTGGACTAACTACCATTATCAAATGGTTGACTTATCTATCCGTATTATCGGCTGGATTGTGTTAGTTGTGGTTTGTTTGGCCGTGATGTTACTAACATCACAAGGGCGCGCCGCATTTGGTTTTGCTAAGGCATCACGCAATGAAATGTATAAAGTGGTGTGGCCAACCAAACAAGAAACTGTACGCACTACAATGGTAGTGATTGCATTGGTGATTGTACTCTCACTCATTATCTGGGGCTTAGATAGCTTCTTATTTTGGGCTGTTGGTATGCTCACAGGACAAAGAGGGTAAACGCGCATGTCAGATTTAGTTGATGAAAATATGATTGATGAAAGCGCTGCGCAAGCAGACGAGTCGCTAGCAGCGACAACCACTGCAGAAAATGCAGAAGTAGCAACCGAAGCTGCCGATAATAATGCCCCCAAGAAACGTTGGTATGTTGTGCAAGCTTATTCTGGATATGAAGCCCGTGTGCAAAAGGCTTTAATTGAAAGAATCAAATTACAGGGCTTAGAAGATAAGTTCGGCGACATTTTAGTGCCGACTGAAGAAATTGTGGAAATGAGAGCTGGGCAAAAGCGTCGTAGTGAACGCAAGTTTTTCCCAGGTTACGTTTTAGTCGAGATGGTTATGGATGAAGATTCATGGCATTTGGTGTGTAAAACGCCACGTGTTAATGGCTTTATCGGCGGTACCAGTGATAAACCCGCACCGATTACGCAAAAAGAAGCTGATCGCTTGTTAAATCAAATCGAACAAGGTGCTGATAAGCCACGGCCTAAGGTTATGTTTGAGCCGGGTGAGGTTGTTCGTGTTACCGAAGGTCCATTTGCAGACTTTAACGGCGAAGTTGAAGAAGTAAACTACGAAAAAAGTCGTTTACGCGTTGCAGTACTTATTTTTGGACGTTCTACACCCGTCGAACTTGAGTTTGGCCAGGTAGAAAAGGGTTAAAAGATTTTTTAAAGTTAACGGGGAGCATGGCTAATAGGCTGTGCGTTTGAACCCAAGGAGATAAAAATGGCAAAGAAGATAAAATCGTATATTAAGTTGCAAGTCAAAGCAGGCGAGGCTAATCCTAGTCCTCCGGTTGGTCCTGCACTAGGTCAACATGGTGTTAACATCATGGAATTCTGTAAAGCGTTTAATGCTAAAACACAAAAGGTTGAAAAAGGCTTGCCTACTCCTGTTGTGATTACCGTTTACAGTGACCGTAGCTTCACTTTCGTTACCAAAACACCGCCTGCTTCAATTTTGTTGAAGAAAGCCGCGGGTATTGAGAGCGGTAGTGCTATACCTAATAAAGATAAAGTGGGCAAAGTATCACGCGAGCAATTAGAAGAAATTGCTAAAATGAAAGAGCCTGATTTAACCGCTGCAAGTTTAGATGCCGCTGTTCGTACTATCGCTGGTAGTGCACGTAGCATGGGTCTCGAAACTGATATTAACATTGACGCAGCATAAGGAGGCAATCATGGCAACATTATCAAAAAGAATGAAAGCAATTCGTGAAGCCGTTGACAGTACTAAACTGTACCCTGTTGACGAAGCATTTGAATTAGTAAAAAGTTTATCAAAAGTTAAGTTTGATGAGTCAGTTGATATCAGTGTGAACTTGGGCGTTGACCCTCGTAAATCTGATCAAGTGGTTCGTAGCTCAACTGTCCTGCCAAAAGGCATGGGCCGTACGGTTAGAGTGGCTGTTTTTGCTCAAGGCGAAAAAGCTGAGCAAGCCAAAGCTGCCGGTGCAGACATTGTTGGTTTTGACGATTTAGCAGCGCAAGTGAAGAAAGGCGAAATGGATTTTGACGTAGTCATTGCCAGCCCAGACGCTATGCGTGTTGTAGGTCAATTAGGTCAAATTTTAGGCCCGCGTGGTTTAATGCCTAACCCTAAAGTAGGTACTGTTACTGCAGATGTTGCAGCAGCTGTAACGAATGCTAAAGCGGGTCAAGCGCGTTACCGTACGGACAAAAATGGTATTATTCACACCAGTATTGGTCGTGCTAGTTTTTCTCCTGCTGATTTGGAAGAAAATTTAGTGGCGATTATTACTGACTTGAAAAAGCTAAAACCTAGCTCAGCTAAAGGCATGTATTTGAAAAAAATCACTGTTTCTAGCACGATGGGTACCGGCATATCTGTCGACCCAGCAAGCTTGAAGTTAGCTTAATACAAAATTCAACGGCAGGAGCTTTGCTCCATGCCGTCGAAGACCGTAGGTGTTAGCTGTAAAACCAGCTAACTTAATCATGAAAGCCTACGCAGACGGTGTGCCAGTATTGATATTATATCTTTACGGTCACCATGGTAAAACGCCCTTATTTTTTCTTAGGAAATTTTAAGGCATAACGGAGGTATATCCGTGGCACTGAGACTAGAAAATAAAAGAGAGATTGTTGCTGAAGTTGCTGAAGTCGCTGCCGACTCAGTTTCAGCTGTAGTCGCTTATTATCGTGGTTTATCAGTCGGTGAAATGACTGAACTGCGTGCTCAAGCGCGTAATTCAGGCGTTTATTTGCGTGTTGTGCGTAATACTTTAGCGAAACTTGCCTTTGAAGGCACTGAGTTTGCATGTTTGCAAGAGTCATTAACAGGCCCTTTGGTTCTCGCGTTTTCACGCACAGAACCTAGTGCTGCTGCACGTTTAGTGCGTGACTTTGCAAAAGATCATGACAAATTAGAAGTTAAAGTATTAGCTGTCGGTGGTAATTTATATGAAGCTAGCCAATTGGCTGCTATCGCTAAATTGCCTACTAAAGACGAAGCAATCTCGCAACTTATGTCCGTCATGTTGGCACCAGTCACCAAACTTGCTCGCACGCTCAATGAGCCTGCTGCGAAGATGGTTAGAACTTTTGCTGCTGTACGTGATCAAAAAGCCGCTGCATAAGCTTATTTAAATAATTTACTGAGGAAATTAAAATGGCCGTAACTAAAGAAGATATGTTAGAAACTATTTCTAATATGAGCGTAATGGAAGTCGTAGAGTTGATCGAAGCGATGGAAGAAAAATTTGGTGTTTCTGCTGCCGCAGCTGTGGCTGTTGCCGCTCCTGGTGCTGGTGATGCTGCTAACGCTGCTGAAGAGCAAACTGAGTTTGACGTTGTTATGAGTAGCTTTGGCGCGAATAAAGTGTCTGTAATTAAAGCCGTTCGTGCATTAACAGGTCTTGGTTTGAAAGAAGCAAAAGACATGGTTGAAGGCGTTCCTGCAACTGTGAAAGAAGCTGTATCGAAAGATGAAGCTGAAGATGTTAAGAAACAGCTTGTAGAAGCTGGTGCTACAGTAGACGTTAAATAAGCTACTAAGTACAAGTCACTTAGGCTGGAGGTGAAAAATTACCTCCGGCCTTTTTCCGCTTCTAGCTTTCAGAGCTGAAGCATAAAAAATTAAATCATATAAATGATGTTGAGGTGAGACATAAGATGGCGTACTCGTACACTGAAAAGAAACGAATCCGTAAAAGTTTTGGTAAACTTAGCAACATTCTAGATGTTCCTTACTTACTTGCGACCCAGGTTGATTCTTATAAGCATTTTCTTCAAGAAGATGTTGCACCTGCTGATCGTAACGTAGTTGGCCTAGAAGCTGCATTCCAAGGTATTTTCCCGATTATGAGTAATTCGCGTAATGCGCAATTAGAATATGTAAGTTATCGTTTGGGTGAACCCGCGTATAACGTCCGTGAATGCCGTATTCGTGGTGTAACCTTTGCTGCACCTATGCGCGTTAAAATGCGTTTAGTTGTTTTTGATAAAGATTCAAAAGATCACAAAATCAAAGAAGTGCGTGAGCAAGAAGTTTACATGGGCGAGTTACCGCTTATGACTGAAAACGGAACCTTTGTTATCAATGGTACAGAACGTGTAGTCGTTTCTCAATTGCATCGCTCACCTGGTGTATTCTTTGAGCACGATAAAGGTAAAACCCATTCATCGGGTAAATTATTATTTTCGGCCCGAGTTATTCCTTACCGTGGCTCGTGGTTAGACTTTGAGTTTGATCCTAAAGATTGCTTGTTTGCGCGTATTGATCGTCGTCGTAAATTACCAGCAACGATTATTTTACGTGCGTTAGGTTTCTCTACAGAAGAAATCTTAGAAACGTTCTTCATGATGAATACATACTATATTCAAGAAGAGCATGTGTTCTTAGGACTTATTCCTGAACGTTTACGTGGCGAAATTGCCTTGTTCGATATCAAAGACAATGACAGCAATGTTGTTGTTGAAGAAGGTCGTCGTATTACAATGAAACATATTCGCCAATTAGAAAAAGCGAAAGTTGAGCGCTTGTCAGTGCCTGATGAATATTTCATTGGCAAAACGATTAGCGAACCTCTTATTGAGCCGGAAACCGGTGAAATCATTGCTGAAGCGAATAGCGAAGTGACTGCTGAGCTATTAGAGGCTATCCGTGCTGCGGGTATTCCTGCTGTAACAACCTTATTCACCAATGATATTGATCAAGGGCCTTACATGTCGGATACGTTGCGCATCGATGCGTCTCGCACTCCGCTTGAAGCCTTGATTGAAATCTATCGTATGATGCGCCCAGGTGAGCCACCAACTAAAGAGGCTGCTGAAGGGTTATTTCACAATTTATTTTTCGATGTCGAACGGTATGATTTATCGGGTGTGGGCCGAATGAAGTTTAACCGTCGTTTGGGCCGTCAAGAAGATACTGGCGAGTCTATTTTAAGCAAAGAAGACATTGTTGCTGTTATTAAAGAACTGCTCGGCATACGTAATGGTGTGGGCAAGGTCGATGATATTGATCACTTAGGTAATCGACGTGTTCGTTGCGTAGGTGAAATGGCTGAAAACCAATTCCGTGTTGGTTTAGTTCGTGTAGAGCGCGCTGTTAAAGAGCGTTTAAGCTTAGTTGAAACTGAAAACTTAATGCCACAAGATTTAATCAATGCTAAACCGGTATCGGCTGCAGTGAAAGAGTTTTTTGGTTCATCGCAATTGTCACAATTTATGGACCAAGTGAATCCGTTATCAGGTATTACGCATAAGCGTCGTGTCTCTGCTTTAGGGCCCGGTGGTTTAACACGTGAACGTGCAGGTTTTGAAGTACGTGACGTGCATCCAACCCATTACGGTCGTGTGTGTCCAATTGAAACACCTGAGGGACCAAACATTGGTTTGATCAACTCACTCTCTATTTACGCCCGTACCAATGAATACGGCTTTTTAGAAACACCATTACGCAGAGTTATTGATGGAAAAGTCACCGACGAAGTACATTATTTATCTGCTATCGAAGAAGGTGATTTTTACATCGGGCAATGTAATGTTGAATTAGATAAAGACAATAACATTGTGCCTGATTTAATTGCCTCACGTCATCGTGGTGAGACACTTATGGCTGAACGCACAAAAATTACTTACATGGATATTTCTGCGCAGCAAATTGTGTCTGTAGCGGCTTCGTTAATTCCTTTCTTGGAACATGATGATGCTAACAGGGCTTTGATGGGTTCAAACATGCAACGCCAAGGTGTGCCAACGTTACGCGCTGAAAAGCCTTTAGTGGGCACCGGCATGGAGCGTATTGTTGCACGTGATTCCGGCGTAGCCGCAATTGCTAAACGTGGGGGTATTGTTGACGGTGTTGACGCAGGTCGTGTTGTTGTTCGAGTGAATGATAAAGAAACGACTGAAGGCGAAGCCGGCGTTGACATTTATAATTTGATTAAGTACACCCGTTCAAACCAAAACACCTGTATGAATCAGCGCCCATTAGTACGCGTTGGTGACAAAATTGAGAAGGGTGATGTGCTGGCTGACGGTTCATCAACTGACTTAGGTGAATTAGCGTTAGGACAAAACTTACTCGTGGCATTCATGTCATGGAACGGTTATAACTTTGAGGATTCGATCTTAATTTCTGAACGTTTAGTTGAGGAAGATCGTTACACCAGCATTCACATTGAAGAGCTCACCTGTATTGCTCGCGATACCAAGTTAGGTCCTGAAGAAGTGACGGCTGACATACCAAATGTTGGTGAGTCTGCTTTAGCCAAGCTAGATGAGTGTGGTGTGGTTTATATTGGTGCTGAAGTTAATCCTGGTGACGTCTTAGTGGGTAAAGTAACCCCTAAAGGTGAAACCCAATTAACACCAGAAGAAAAACTATTACGTGCAATCTTTGGTGAAAAAGCCTCAGACGTTAAAGATACTTCTCAACGTGTACCTTCAGGTATGAAAGGTACGGTTATTGACGTGCAAATCTTTACCCGCGACGGTGTGGAAAAAGATAAGCGTGCTTTAGAAATTGAAGATGCCAAATTAACGACAGTGAAAAAAGATTTACGCGATGAATTGCGTATTCTTGAAGGTGACATTTATCAACGTGCTCGTGCCATTGTGAATGGTAGCATTGCTGAAGGTGGCCCTGGCAGCATTAAGAAAGGTGAAAAAATCAACGCTGAATACTTGAAATCAGTAGAGCGTGAAAAATGGTTTGAAATTCGCTTACGTGATGATGCCGCAAACTTACAGTTAGAAGCATTAGCCGAACGTGTGAGTGAAGTTCGTAAAGAACATGATGAGAAATTTGATAAAGAACGCAAAAAAATCACCCAAGGTGATGATTTGGCGCCGGGCGTCTTGAAAATTGTTAAAGTATATATGGCTGTACGTCGCCGGATTCAACCGGGTGATAAAATGGCGGGTCGTCACGGAAACAAAGGTGTGATTTCAATGATCGTACCAACTGAAGATATGCCTTATAGCGAAGATGGCACCCCTGTTGACATCGTGTTGAATCCACTGGGTGTTCCTTCTCGGATGAACATTGGCCAAGTGCTAGAAACGCATTTAGGCTGGGCTGCGAAAGGTATTGGTAAAAAAATCAATAAGATGTTGATAGCCAAAGAAAGTACCGAAAAAATGCGCGGCATGTTAAAGAAAATTTACAAGTCTCATGGCGAGCAAAAAGTAGACATTGACTCTTTCAGTGATGAAGAAGTGATGACTATGGCGCAAAACTTGAAAGGTGGTGTGCCGATGGCAACGCCAGTATTTGATGGCGCGAGCGAAGTCGAGATTAAAGAAATGTTAGCCTTAGCTGATTTGCCTCTTTCAGGACAAACCCTGTTACGTGATGGCCGCACAGGTGAGCTGTTTGAAAAACCTATTACAGTGGGTTACATGTACATCTTAAAACTCGATCACTTGGTGGACGATAAGATGCATGCTCGTTCTACGGGTTCATATAGTTTAGTCACCCAGCAGCCACTAGGCGGTAAAGCCCAGTTCGGTGGTCAGCGTTTCGGTGAGATGGAGGTTTGGGCCTTAGAAGCCTATGGCGCATCCTATACCTTGCAAGAAATGTTAACCGTGAAATCGGATGATGTAGTGGGTAGAACTAAGATGTATAAAAACATCGTTGATGGCAACTACCAAATGCAACCGGGCATGCCAGAGTCGTTTAACGTATTAATGAAAGAAGTACGTTCACTCGGTATGAACATGGAACTGGAAGTCGACGACGACTAAAAAGCACTCTCCTCTCACAGGATGGAGAGCGTTTGAGTTGTTTGTTATGACTTAAGCAAAAGGGATTTTATGAGCTAAGCTCTTAAAATCCCTCTTAGTTCCTCTTATAATTGAGAGGAAAAATAAAAATGATTTTATCAGCAGGAGATAACCTTGAAAGATTTAATTAATCTCTTAAAAAACCAGGACAACGTTGTAGATTTCGACAGAATTCGCATTAGTTTGGCCGCGCCTGAAACCATTCGTTCATGGTCATACGGTGAAGTGAAGAAACCTGAAACAATTAATTATCGTACGTTCAAGCCTGAACGTGACGGTTTGTTTTGCGCACGAATTTTTGGGCCTGTAAAAGACTACGAGTGTTTGTGTGGAAAATACAAGCGCTTAAAACATCGCGGTGTTATCTGCGAAAAATGTGGCGTGGAAGTTACCTTGTCTAAAGTACGTCGCGAACGTATGGGCCATATTGATTTGGCCTGCCCAGTGGCACACATCTGGTTCTTAAAATCATTACCTTCACGTATTGGTTTAATGCTAGATATGACATTGCGCGAAATTGAGCGTGTGCTGTACTACGAAGCCTATGTGGTTATTGACCCAGGCATGTCGCATTTAGAGCGTGGCCAACTGTTAACCGAAGAAGCTTATCTTGACGCCGTGGAAGAATATGGTGATGAGTTTAATGCTGAAATGGGCGCGGAAGCGGTACAAGATTTATTGAAATCAGTTGATATGGATGACGAAATCACGACTTTACGTGAAGAAGTTGCCTCAACCGATTCAGAAACGAAATTGAAAAAATTAACGAAACGTTTGAAATTACTAGAAGCGTTCCGTGAATCACCCAACAAACCTGAATGGATGGTGTTAACCGTCTTACCCATTCTACCCCCAGACTTGCGTCCATTAGTACCGCTAGATGGTGGCCGTTTTGCAACATCAGATTTGAATGATTTATATCGTCGTGTTATCAACCGTAATAATCGTTTAAAACGTTTATTAGACTTGAGTGCCCCTGATATTATTGTGCGTAATGAAAAACGTATGCTACAAGAATCAGTTGACGCCTTATTAGACAATGGTCGTCGCGGTCGTGCCATCACTGGTTCTAACCGTCGCCCATTAAAATCACTTGCTGATATGATTAAAGGTAAGGGCGGTCGTTTCCGTCAAAACTTACTGGGTAAACGGGTAGATTACTCGGGTCGTTCAGTTATTGTTGTGGGCCCAACTTTGCGCCTGCACCAATGTGGTTTGCCAAAGAAAATGGCTTTAGAATTATTTAAACCTTTTATTTTCAGCAAATTAGAAATGCGTGGACTTGCAACAACCATTAAAGCTGCGAAGAAAATGGTTGAGCGCGAAGAATCCGAAGTTTGGGATATTTTAGAAGAAGTGATTCGTGAGCATCCTATCTTATTAAACCGGGCGCCAACGCTGCAAAGATTAGGTATTCAAGCATTTGAGCCGGTGTTAATTGAAGGTAAAGCTATTCAATTGCATCCACTTGTTTGTACTTCATACAACGCCGACTTTGATGGTGACCAAATGGCGGTCCACATTCCCTTAACGTTGGAAGCGCAAATAGAGTCGCGCACGTTAATGATGTCGACCAATAACATTCTTTCACCTGCAAGTGGCGAGCCCATTATTGTGCCAACCCAAGATATGGTTTTAGGGCTATATTACTTAACACGTGAGCGCATTAATTCTCGCGGCGAAGGCATGGTGTTTGCGGACATCGCTGAAGTTGTACGCGCATATGATAATGGTGTGGTTGATTTACATGCTAAAATTAAAGTACGTATTACTATCACACGCTTGGATGAATATGGCGACCGTACTGAAGCTAAGCGTGAACTCGTTGATACGACTGTAGGCCGTGCTATTTTAGCTGATATCCTACCCACTGAATTGCCATTTGAATTGGCCAATAAAGTGATGGTCAAGAAAACGATTTCTGCGTTAGTTGATTACTCATACCGCGAATTAGGTATCAAGGCGACGGTTATCTTAGCGGATCACATTATGTATCTTGGCTTTAAATTTGCTACGCGCTCTGGCGCGTCAGTCGGTATTGAAGATTTAGAGATTCCTACTGAAAAAGCTAAAATCGTTGAGGTTGCTGAAAAAGAAGTGAAAGAAATTGTACAACAATTTACTTCCGGCTTGGTTACTGCCGGCGAGCGCTTCAGTAAGGTGCTCGATATTTGGTCACGAACCACAGAACAAGTTGCAAAAGCTATGATGGACCAGCTAGCGCATGAAACAGTGATTGATGCACAGGGTAACGAAGTGCAACAAACTTCCTTTAATCCAGTGTACATGATGTCAGATTCAGGTGCGCGGGGTAGCGCCGCTCAAATGCGGCAGTTAGCCGGAATGCGTGGCCTGATGGCACGTCCAGATGGAACAATTATTGAGACGCCGATTACTGCGAATTTCCGTGAAGGCTTGAATGTACAACAGTACTTTAACTCTACCCATGGTGCGCGTAAAGGTTTGGCTGATACGGCATTGAAAACGGCCAACTCGGGTTACTTAACGCGTCGTTTGGTTGACGTTTCACAAGATTTGGTGATTACTACTGATGATTGTGGAACAGAGCGTGGCTTAAGCATGAAACCTCACATTGAAGGCGGTGACGTGGTTGAGCCTTTGCGTGACCGTATCTTGGGCCGTGTTGTTGCTGAAGACATTTATCAGCCAGGTACCGATGAAGTTTTATTGTCACGCGGAACATTGCTTGATGAACGCTATGTTGATTCACTTGAAAAAAGTGGCGTGTATCAAGTTACCGTGCGTTCCCCTATTTCTTGTGAAACACGTTACGGCATTTGTGCCGCTTGTTATGGTCGCGACCTAGCGCGTGGTCATTTGGTGAACGCCGGTGAAGCCGTTGGTATTATTGCTGCGCAATCAATTGGTGAACCTGGTACACAGCTTACCATGCGTACCTTCCATATTGGTGGTGCTGCGTCGCGGGCAACTGCAGAAAACAATATCCAAGTGAAAAACGACGGTATTGCCAAGTTACAGAATATGAAAACCGTGAGCCGCAAAAATGGCAACATTGTTACGGTGTCACGTTCAGGTGAAGTCATTATTGCCGATGAACATGGCCGTGAGCGTGAGCGTTATAAAGTACCTTACGGTGCGGAAATTACCGTGACTGATGGTGGCGTAGTGAAAGGTGGCGAAGTAATTGCCAATTGGGATCCTCATACTCATCCAATTATTACAGAAGTTGCCGGTACTATAAAATTTGTTGACCTGCTTGATGGCGTTACGATGGATCGTCAGAGTGATGAGTTGACCGGTTTAACCAGTATTGTGGTTAGTGATGTCTCACAGCGTGGTTCTTCAGGTAAAGAAATGCGCCCAATGGTTAAATTGATTGATGCTGAGGGGAACGATTTGCTACTTGCTGGTACAAATGTGCCCGCACATTACTTCATGCAAGCGAATGCTATCTTGAATTTAGAAGATGGAGCCAAGCTTGAAGTGGGTGATGTTATTGCTCGTATCCCACAAGAAGCCAGTAAAACGCGTGATATTACCGGTGGTTTACCACGCGTTGCCGATTTGTTTGAAGCACGTCAGCCTAAAGAAGCGGCCGTATTAGCCGAAACTAGCGGTGTAATTAGCTTTGGTAAAGAAACTAAAGGCAAGCGTCGCTTAGTGATTACGGATGAAGAGGGTGAAACCATTGAAACCTTGATTCCAAAATGGCGTCATTTGGATGTGTTTGAAGGTGAGCATATTGCTCGTGGTGAAGTCGTCTCTGATGGCCCGCTTAACCCGCACGATATCTTGCGTTTGCAAGGCGTTGCCGCATTAGCCAATTACATTGTTAACGAAGTGCAAGAAGTGTACCGCTTACAAGGTGTGAAGATTAACGATAAGCATATCGAAGTCATTGTTCGTCAAATGTTACGTAAAGTTGTGGTTGACCAACCAGGCGATACCCGTTTCATTAAAGGTGAGCAAGTTGAGTTGGCACGTATCTTAAAAGCGAATGACGATGTCAGAGCTGCAGAGAATTTGCCGGCTATTTATGACCGAGTGTTGTTAGGTATTACTAAAGCCTCGTTAGCAACTGAGTCCTTCTTATCAGCGTCATCGTTCCAAGAAACAACGCGTGTGTTAACTGAAGCGTCGGTAACCGGAAAAGTTGATAACCTACATGGCTTAAAAGAAAATGTCATGGTAGGTCGTTTGATTCCAGCCGGTACAGGCCAAGCACATCACGCCGAAGTGCGCCGTTTACGCAAGTTGACTAAAGATCAAAATGCAGCGGTTCAAGAAACTGAGGTTATTACAGCACAAGACGTAGAAGCTGCATTAAGCGAAGCGTTGAAATCGACAGATGAAGCGCCTGCTGCTTAAAACGTAGTTTTAAAGCGTGAAGCAAAACGCCCCACACCCTGTTCTAAGGTTGTGGGGCGTTTTCATTTTTGTTTGCTGATTACGTCGCTCTGACGCCGGGCTTATTACGTAGGTTTTACCGAAGACCAACCACAAACGTCATAAGCATTGTTACAAGTAACACCTTCTGCGTTATCGAGATCAACGGTGGTTGTAAAGCAGTCATCATCGCCTCCTGCTTCACAGATTTTTATACTCGCACCTTGAGCCGGTGGAGGAAGACAATGTAAGCCTTCGCCAAGCTCGCTATTGTTATAATGAGTGCCTGTGATTTTTAAATAAGCAACAGACATATGCGTTCTAGTATTATGCTGACGAAACCAAAAGCCCATCTTGCTTGGTTCCTGAGGATCATTAAGCTCGCATGTAGCCTTAATGATGCCGGGAGTACCTGGAGGACTCGGCTTCGGTCTAGTTACGTCCCAGTAGCATGTTGCTCTCGGTCTAGGCGCCCATATATCTTCAAAACAACTAGCCGATTGTACCGTACTTGGCTGCTCGGATGGTCTTAAGTCGAAACATTGTTCGTTGTCAACAGTCATACAGACCCTTATGCTTGCATCAGGCTTGATCAAGGGTAGGCAATGTAGGCCGCTGGGAAGCTGGCTATTGTTATACATGTCGCTATTATTAGCTGTTTCATATTCAACTTTCAAATTTTGGTTATCGCGCATATGTTGGAAAAACCAAAAGCCGCTATTCGTGCCACTGCCACTATCGCAGGTTCCAACAACGGCACTGGCCGCGTGAGCTGAAAATCCGACTAGGGCGAGAAGGATTAACAAGGGTGAAATTATTTTAAATTTTTTCATGTGTGTTGTCCTATTGTTAATTTTATTGCAAAGGGGCAATATTATGCCGCCCATGTGTCTACAAATCGTTGATATACTTTAGCGAAAATGACCCCAAAAGTATGGAATAGCGCAGTTTTCGCCAAATCAAATTTCGATTATTTATTATTTTTAAGCTCTACTTATTTTTCGGCAAGGCTTGCTTGTTGATTGCTCCGTCTTGACGCCCCATTTTTATGTCGGCTTTTCTGAAGACCAACCACAAGTCCTATACTTACTGTTGCATGTCACGGCTTTTGCGTTATCGAGATCAACAGTGCTAGTAAAGCAAAGCGGGTTAATTCTTGGCCCTCCTGGTTGTGACTGACAAACTCTTATACTCGCTCCTTGGGCCGGTAGAGGAAGACAATGTAAGCCTGCGGGAAGCTGGCTATTATTATAATACGAGCCTGTAGCCACTAAATAATAAAGGTTCATATTCTTCCGATGTTCATCAAAATTATGTTGGTTAAACCAAAATCCCATTTGATCAGTTCCGCAGGAAGCTTTTATGATGCCGGGAGTACCTTGAGGGCTTGGCCTCGGTCTATTGGGTGCCCAGTAGCATCCTGGTCTTGCTTGATTATCCCATGCATCTTCAAAACAACTCGCTGATTGTACCGAACTTGATTGCTCAGATGTGCTTAAGTCTGAACACCCCTCTCCATCATATGTTAAGCACATTCTTAATGTTGCATCAGGCTTGGGTAAGGGCAAGCAATGTAGGCCAGGAGGCAGCTGGCTATTGTTATATACGCCACCAGCTACGTCTAAAGCTTCGTATTTAATATTTAAATTATGGTTATCAGGTAAATTTTGAAAAAACCAAAATCCGCTATTCGTCCCACTGCCAATATCGCAGGTTCCAACAACGGCATTGGCCGCGTAAGCTGAAAATCCGACTAGGGAAAGAAGGATTAAAAGGGGTGAAATTATTTTAAATTTTTTCATGGGTGGTTTCCTATTTTTATTTGGTTTTGGCAATTCATTAAATTTCTTCTGCTCATTGTTAATTTTAATTTATTTCATAAAGCCTAGGTTCAGCTTTGTCAGAACCTAGGGTTCACGTTTTTCCCAAAAGAACTCGCGGCCCTGGCCTCGAATGATATATTCCTCTGCTTCTTGGCCAAGGTTCAGGGTTGCATGATCGATCATCGGGTCTATAAGCTTCGATTTTCCATTTGAATCATCATTATTGTTCATGGTTAATCGCGTGATGGTAGGCGTGCTATCCTCATATATGTTTGCATTGTTATCAGTCCACACGAACTGAATGCCGGCAGCGTTGTTGTGAATAATGTCGACATTATCCATGAAGACCGTCTTGTCCATGACTTTATCAAGATAATTTATTTTCACCGCGGTGGTACCTTCCACATCGGTGCGCTTTACATTTAAATCTATGGTTGTGTTGTTAATGTGGATTTGTTGCACAGATTTTTCTGGAGCCGTGCTATCAAATAGAGCATAGATTCCACCTAAACCATTTTCACCCAGGCGTGATGAATTTTTATCATCGCCATCCATGGTAAACGTACCGGCTTTCAAATAAACACCATGGCCTTCATTATTAATAATTTGGGTGTTGAATAATGTCACTGTTGAGTTGCTATCATCAACCTCAAGGCCATGGCCTTCACCTTGACCTAAATTGATGGAAGAGTTGTTATTTTTTGTGCCTTCGATAATAGAGTCGCGCATGGTTAATTCACGCGTAGTACCATCAGCGTTACTTTTTAATAAAACACCTAAATGTTTATTGTCTGTAATGAAGCTGTTGGTAATGGTTAATTTGCCGTTCGTAAATTCTATCCCGTTACCATTGCCAATACTTTCAGAGTCTGTAAGGCTGACATCCCCGCCATCAACCAATAAACCCGCGGTGTTATTTTGGTTAAGCTGAACAGAATCTAGCGCTACACGGCCACTTTCGACCGATAAGCCAATGCCTTCATTGTTATTCATACTGACATCGGTTAAATGCATTTCATTGATATCTTGCGCATAAATGCCATGACCCAATAATTTCACATCAGGATTGACGAATGTATTGCCGGTGATCTGCGTATTAGAAATAGTGATGTTTCGTGTTGTGCCGTCTTGCTTTTGATGCGCCCAAATACCATAGCCATGATTGTCGTTAATGGTACTGGTATTGTTGTCAACAGCTTGGTTGATGTTTAAGCTACCGTTAACTAACTCAATACCAGCCGCATTGTTGTTCACAATAAGGCCGTTAGCATTTAGGGTGCCCGAAACAGAAATGGCGCTATAAAGATCATCGATGCTTTGTGCATCGGGCACAATAGAATTGCCATCTTTATCTTCGGTTATGCCACCATTGTGCGTAAAGCTTACATTGCTAATATTGGCGATATTGTTGTCGGTCATGTTTAAACCGTGGTGGCCATTATCAGTAAAGTTACCGCCGTCGAGTGTTAACTGACTGCCGTTGTTAAGTTTAATGCCGTCAGTTCCATTGTTTGCAAAGTTAGTATCGTTAATGGTTAATGATGCGCCATAACTATCAATCCCTTCTTGGGTATTGTTGCTAACATTACCGCTATCAATGGTTAGCGCAGCATCATGCTGCACTATGCCGACGGTATTGCGTTGAATGTCGGCCATGCCAATGCTGACTTGTTTGTCGTTGCCACTTATGGTTAAACCCTTTCCGGCTGTGTTGTCTTGTGCGGTGAGAGAGCCAAATGTTGCTTGAGTGTCTTGTAAAATCACGCCGTCTTGGCCATTCGCGTTGCTGGTAAGACCACCCAGCTCAATTGTGCTGTCGCTGGCAAAAAATCCGCTTGAATTGTTAGCAGAGGTCTCCAAGCTACCACTACCGGTTAGGCTGCCGTGTTCGCCATAGTAGCCGAATTCACCATTCTCACTGCTGCTACTTTTCCCATCAATGCGCAATTTACTCGCTTGATTAACAATGCCTGAAGCTTCATTATTGTCTGCGACGAGCGAGCCCGTAACATTTAACTCACTGTTGTTAAGCACTAAACCATTCATGCCAGCTTCAGTGCTGCTAATATTTTTCACCAGCGCGGTGACATTTTGTAAATAAATGCCATCAGCTTGGCTGTTATTGGCTATCAAGTCACCACTGGCCACTAAACTACCGCCGTTTTGATAAAGACCCTTGCCACCACTATTGCTGATACTCATGCTACCAATACGTGCATCAAGATTTTCAAAGTAGATGCCATCTTGTTTGCTGTCGCTGACAGAGGTTTTGCCCAGCACCTCAAAGCTGCCCCCGGTTTGGAAAAGGCCATAACCATCGCTATCACTAATCATTAAACTACCGGCGCTAAAGCTTACATTTTCAAAGTGCATACCATCTTTGCCACTGTTGCTAACGGCACCGGCTCCGAACACATTAAAGCTACCACCTTGTTGATAAACGCCGTTGTCTTCGCTGTTGTTAATCGTTAAGCTGTTGCTACTAAAGGTTGCATTATCAATGTGCATGCCATCTAGGCCACTGTTGCTGATTTCGACATGGTCGCCGCTCAGCGAAGAACCACCACTCATTTGAATGCCATAGTTCTCGCTATTGCTAATGCTGAGGTTGCTATAGGTCGTTTGACCCCCTTCAATCAGTATACCGGTGCCATTTTGGTCGAGTTTAATATTGCTCAGGCTAACATCCGTATGGCTTCCTAAAATTTGAATGCCGGTATCAAAACCACTAATGTTGACGTCATTAACAACCACCCCGTTGTGATCATTAATAAAAACGCCATCGGCGCTCTGCCCGTTGCCCTGTAAATCAAAGTGGTAAAGGCCAATGTTGTTACCATTGGCGGTAATTCCCCCACTCAAGGTCTGGCGCACGCCACTGCCTGATTGAATTAATAAGGTGTCGCCGTCATTGGGAACAAAGCGCGGTAAGCCTTGGTCGAAATCCCAATAGAGTGGTTCATAGCCACCCCACAACAGTTGGCCTTCTTTTAAGCTTGTATCGCCGCCTAATTGTTGCGGCTCGCCATTTTTTCCCACGACAAAAATAATGGCGTTTTCCGGCGCAGCATTAATGGCGTCATTGATAGAGTTAAACGGGTTTTCTAAGGTGCCATCGCCGTTGGCTTGGTTGTCGACATCTACCATGTAGAAGCGATCTAGCTCGACCTTAGTCATATCTGTTTCGGTGACTTTCGTCACAATATCAACATCACGTACCACAGGGGCGGTCATGCGATTGTAAATGCTGTTAGAATTTTCTGCCTGACTGCCGCCGACACTCATGCGCGCGCCTAACAAATATTGGGTGCCGCGATCTTTGTCGTGTTGCAAACTACCCGTTAAGGTTAGGTGAGAGGACAGTTGATATTCCAAGCGCATACGTGGGCCCGATAAATCTTTGCCAAAGGAATAAGCGCCGATGTAGCCGCGCAATTTATTGGTGCCCAGGGTGCGGCCGACTTCAACATCGTAACCAGTGGTAATGGTTTCAGTGTTTAATTTGATGTACTCAATTAAGTTGTGTGCATCAATCACCACTTTGCCACCTTTATAGACATCTTTGGTCAGGGATTTTTCACCCAAGGGCAAGTAGACATTGGCCCGAAAATCCCAGGTTAAGCCTAAGCGTTCAGCACCGACAGTGACCTGTTGAAAGGTGTTGTCGTTAACGGAACGTAGACTATCGTAAAAGGCGTACATACCATAGATAGCTGTTTCTTTATCGTTCACACGTCGAAAGCCTAAGCCGAGGTTGCCTTCAAAGGTGTTGCCGCTAGCATTGCTGGCACCTGAGCCCAGTTTTGCCATTAAATCCGCATAAATCATGAAATCTTCGTTGCCCATGAAAGGCACGAAGGCATCCACCGTACCAAGGGTGCGTGAGCCAGATTCAGCAACCAGACTAAAGCGCGACTTGCGCCAGTCAAGCTCGCTACTGCTCAATAAATCTTTCGTATCGGTTGCGTCATCTGCAGCAAAGGCAGATAGGGGAGCGAAAAAAGGTAAGATACCGATGCTGGTTAAAATGGCTTTGCGCAATATTTTCATTGTTCTACTCACTGTAATTAGGTTCTTCCGCCAAAATGGCTTTTACCTGTTAATGAAGGGGTATTCCCTGGGCTTGGCTGATTGTATCGGAGCAACCTTAAGTAAATATTAACGGACTGTATTAATATTGAGCGTTTTAGAGGTGGTTTGAGGTAAAAAACAGACGAAATACAACTATGGGTGTTTTAGGCCGTGGCTTTGCCTCCCTAAAGCTCCGGTTAGACACATTTTATATTAAGGAGCAGCATCGACTCAATTAGACATGGAATGTCTTGGCAATGCCGGCGTAGAAAATAATTATACATTTTCCCTTGGCAATACAGGTTAAGTGGTGTATATTGCGTGTCCCTGAATAGCCTCATTAGGGCCGCAGGTAGGGCCGAAAAGCCCGGGACCCTAAATGAGAGAAAGTCGCCAATTGGGCGACATAAGTTTTAAATCCCTACTCTATCATGTTGATATGGTTGGGGGTTTTTGTATTTTAAGTAAGGCCTAACCAGTTTGGGAGAAGTAACTAGATATGGCAACGATTAACCAATTAGTCCGTAAAGGACGCAAAAAAGTCATTAAAAAGACAAATGTACCGGCTTTGAAAGCCTGTCCTCAAAAACGCGGTGTTTGTACCCGTGTTTACACCACAACACCTAAAAAACCTAACTCTGCCTTGCGTAAAGTCGCTCGTGTGCGCTTAACCAACGGTTTTGAAGTCACCTCTTATATTGGTGGTGAAGGTCATAACCTGCAAGAGCATTCAGTTGTGCTTATTCGCGGTGGTCGGGTAAAAGATTTGCCGGGTGTGCGTTATCACACTGTTCGCGGTAGCTTAGATACCAGTGGTGTTAGTGATCGTAAGCAAGGCCGTTCTAAATACGGCACTAAACGACCAAAGAAATAAGGTAGGAAGCAGATATGTCTAGAAGAAGAGTTGCTGCAAAACGAGAAGTTTTGCCTGATCCCATGTACAAAAGTGTTTTGGTTGCTAAGTTCGTTAACCGCGTAATGCAAAGTGGTAAGAAATCGACTGCTGAAAAAATTGTTTACGGCGCGTTTAACCGCTTACAAGAAACTAAGTCAGCCAACGAAGAAAGCATCCTAGATGTGTTTGACGTTGCGCTTAATAACGTACGCCCAAGTGTGGAAGTGAAATCACGCCGCGTTGGTGGTGCTACGTATCAAGTGCCTGTTGAGGTGCGTCCTTCACGTCAAACTGCGTTAGCAATGCGCTGGGTGATTGAGGCTGCGCAGAAGCGTTCAGAAAAAACAATGGCCTTGCGTTTAGCTGCAGAGCTTGCCGACGCTGTTGAGAATCGTGGAACTGCGGTAAAGAAACGTGAAGACGTGCATCGTATGGCCAAAGCTAACCAAGCGTTCGCGCATTTTCGCTGGTAAAGGAGTTAATTCATGGCCCGTAAAACCCCCATTCAAGAATATCGTAACGTTGGTATCATGGCGCATATTGATGCCGGTAAAACCACGACGACAGAGCGTATTCTTTACTATACTGGTGTATCACATAAAATTGGTGAAGTGCATGATGGCGCCGCCACTATGGACTGGATGGAGCAAGAGCAAGAGCGTGGTATTACTATTACCTCTGCTGCAACGACTTGTTTCTGGAGTGGTATGGATGAGCAATACAAAAATCACCGTATCAACATTATTGACACCCCTGGTCACGTTGACTTTACTATTGAAGTAGAGCGTTCATTACGTGTATTAGATGGTGCTGTTGCTGTGTTTTGTGCTGTAAGTGGTGTTGAGCCGCAATCTGAAACAGTATGGCGTCAAGCCAACAAATATGGCGTGCCACGTATGGCCTTCGTCAACAAAATGGACCGCGATGGCGCAAATTTCTTGCGCGTTGTTGAAACCATTGTTGAGCGTTTAGGTGCAAATCCTGTGCCTGTGCAATTAGCTATCGGTGCTGAAAAAGATTTCAAAGGTGTGATTGACCTTTTGAAAATGAAGGCAATCTATTGGGAAGAAGAAAACATGGGTATGAAACATACTTATGCAGATATCCCTGCTGACATGCAAGCTGATGCAGAAAAATGGCGTGAAAACTTAATTGAAGCCGCTGCAGAAGCTACCGAAGAATTAATGGAAAAATATTTAGAAGGTGAAAAACTTTCTGAAGAAGAAATTCGCAAAGGTATTCGTGCGCGCACATTGGCCAATGAGGTGGTTCCTGTTTTCTGTGGTACAGCCTTTAAAAACAAAGGTGTGCAGGCCATGTTAGATGGTATGATTGATTATATGCCAGCGCCAACCGACGTGCCGCCAATTAAAGGCGTGTTGGACGATAAAGATGAAACAGAATCAGATCGTAAAGCGAGTGACGATGAGCCTTTCTCGGCATTAGCCTTTAAAATTGCTACTGACCCGTTCGTGGGTACACTGACATTCTTCCGGGTTTACTCGGGTATACTGTCTTCTGGTGACACTATTTATAACCCAGTTAAACATCGCAAAGAGCGCGTTGGTCGTATCTTACAGATGCATTCAAACACTCGTGAAGAAATTAAAGAGGTTCGCGCTGGTGATATCGCTGCTGCCGTTGGACTTAAAGATGTCACAACCGGTGAAACCTTATGTGCCTTAAGTGATATTATCACTTTAGAGCGTATGGATTTCCCAGAGCCAGTTATCTTCGTTGCAGTTGAGCCTAAAACTAAGGCTGACCAAGAAAAAATGGGTGTTGCGTTAGGTAAGTTAGCGCAAGAAGATCCATCATTCACTGTTCGCACCGATGAAGAGTCAGGCCAGACCATTATTGGCGGCATGGGTGAGCTTCATTTGGAAATTATTGTAGACCGCATGAGACGTGAATTTAACGTTGAAGCGAATGTAGGTAAACCACAAGTTGCTTACCGTGAAACGATTCGTAAAACGGTTGAGCAAGAAGGTAAATTTGTACGCCAATCAGGTGGTCGTGGTCAATACGGTCATGTTTGGATAAAACTAGAGCCACAAGTTGCTGGTGATGGGTATGAGTTTGTTAATGAAATTGTGGGTGGAGCGGTTCCACGCGAATACATCGGCGCCGTTGATAAGGGTGTTAAAGAACAAATGGAAAATGGCGTTTTAGCTGGTTTCCCATTAGTTGATGTGAAAGCGACACTTTATGATGGTTCATATCATGATGTCGATTCAAATGAAATGGCTTTTAAAATTGCCGGCTCAATGGCCTTGAAGCAAGGTGCGTTGAATGCAGGTGCGGTTTTACTTGAGCCAATGATGAAAGTTGAAGTGGTTACCCCAGAGGATTATATGGGTGACGTGATGGGTGATTTAAATCGTCGTCGCGGTATCGTGCAAGGTATGGAAGATACCGTGTCTGGTAAGACTATCAACGCAGCAGTACCTCTTTCAGAGATGTTTGGTTACGCAACTGATTTGCGTTCCATGTCTCAAGGGCGTGCAACATATTCAATGGAGTTTGAAAAATATTCAGAAGCTCCGAAGAGTGTTGCCGATGAAGTAATTAAAAAACACGCGGCATAAGGGAGACGTTATGACAACTGATAAAACAGATAATACGAATACTGAAGAAGCAAAAGTTGAGACAAAAGCAACTGAAGTGACTGCAAAAGCGCCGGCTAAAAAGCCAGCAGCCAAAAAAGTGGTAGCTAAAAAGCCAGCAGCTAAGAAGCCAGCTGCGAAAAAGGCCACAAGCAAAAAAACGGAAGCGATGTCAAAACAACGCATTCGTATTAAGCTTAAGTCTTTTGACCATCGTTTGATTGACAAATCAACCGCTGAAATTGTTAGCACAGCAAAGCGTACCGGCGCGAAATTGGTTGGTCCAATTCCTTTGCCAACACGCATAGAGCGTTTTACGATTTTGGTTTCGCCACATGTAAATAAAGATGCACGTGACCAATATGAATTGCGTACACACAAACGTATGGTTGACATTGTCGCCCCTACAGAAAAAACGGTTGATTCGCTAATGAAATTAGATTTAGCCGCGGGTGTTGATGTACAAATTAGTTTAGGCAGTAGTGGCGCGTAATTTACGCTCACAAGATTAAGGTGATATAAATGTTTGGAATGATTGGAAGAAAAATTGGTATGAGTCGTATCTTCACAGATGACGAGAGCATCCCAGTTACCGTAATTGAAGTGCTACCTAACAGGGTAACGCAGCTTAAAACACTTGAAAATGATGGCTATACTTCGGTGCAAGTCACCACGGGTGCGCGCAAAGCTTCTCGAGTAAGCAAGCCCAAAGCAGGTCATTTTGCAAAAGCGAATACAGAAGCCGGTCGTGGCTTATGGGAATTTCGTGTTGATAGTAGCGAAATGGACGGTATTGAATTAGGTGCCTCACTAACGGTAGAACGATTTGCAGAAATTAAAGCCGTTGATGTGCGTGGCACCTCGAAAGGTAAGGGTTTTCAAGGTGGTGTGAAGCGTCATAACTTCTCAATGCAAGATGCGACGCATGGTAACTCTGTATCACATCGTGCGATTGGTTCTACTGGTCAAAACCAAACGCCAGGTCGTGTTTTCAAAGGTAAGAAAATGGCCGGGCAAATGGGAAACAAAAATGTAACTGCTGAAAATTTACAAGTAGTTAAAATTGATGCCGAACGCAACCTATTATTGGTTAAAGGCGCGGTACCTGGTGCGCCAAAAGGCGACGTAGTAATTACTTCTGCTATCAAGCAGTCGGTATAAGGAGAGCAATGATGGATATAACACTTATTACTCCAGATAATAAAACGAGCGAAAAGCTTTCTGTAAATGATGAAGTCTTTGGTCGCGAATATAACGAACCTTTGATTCATCAAGTTGTAGTTGCCTATCAAGCAGGTGGCCGTCAAGGAACTAAAGCACAAAAAAATCGTTCAGCAGTCAGTGGCGGTGGTGCTAAGCCATGGCGTCAAAAAGGTACTGGTCGTGCACGTGCGGGTACAAGCCGTGGTCCTTTATGGCGTAAAGGTGGCGTAACGTTTGCTGCGCAGCCGCGTGACCATTCACACAAAGTGAATCGTAAGATGTATCGCGGCGCAATGCGCTCGATTATGTCTTTCTTAGTTGAGGATGGCCGTTTAGTTGCAGTAAAAGATCTTACGATGTCCACACCTAAGACTAAAGATTTAGCCAAGACTTTGAAAGCGCTTAATGTAGAAAAGGTCTTAATCGTAGCTAGCGAAGTTGATAAGAATTTGTTTTTATCAGCACGCAACTTATCTAACGTTGATGTTATTGATGTGCAAGCTGTTAACCCGGTATGCTTAATGTCTTACCATAAGGTTATAATGACAGTCCCTGCGATTAAACAAGTTGAGGAGATGTTAGGATGAATCAAGAACGTATTATGAATATACTTCTGACACCACATGTGTCAGAAAAATCAACTCAGATTGGTGAGAAACACAATCAAGTTGTGTTCAAAGTTACTAAAGACGCAACGAAGCCTGAAGTGAAAGCAGCCGTTGAAATGTTGTTTGAAACTAAAGTTAAAAATGTTCGTATTGCCAATGTTAAAGGCAAAAAACGTAACTTTCGCCAAGTTGCAGGCAAGCGCAAAGACTGGAAGAAAGCCTACGTCAGCCTAGCTGAAGGTAGCGACCTTAATTTTGCCGGTAAGGAGAGCTAAGAATGACATTACAAAGAGCCAAACCAACTTCACCCGGACGTCGTTTTGTTACGATGGTGGTGGATTCACCTTTACATAAAGGTAAGCCTCATGGTCCTTTAACGACTGCCAAGCCTAAAAAAGCTGGCCGTAATAATATGGGCCGCATTACGACTCGTCACCACGGTGGTGGTCATAAGCAACGTTACCGTATTATCGATTTTAAGCGTAATAAGCCAGGTGTTGTAGGGACTGTTGAACGTTTGGAATATGATCCAAATCGCAGCGCCCACATCGCATTGCTTGTTTATTCTGATGGTGAACGTCGTTATATTATTGCCCCTAAAGGCTTAAAGAAAGATGACACGGTTGTTTCCGGTGATGATGTTGCCATTAAAGCGGGTAATAGCCTGCCGTTGCGTAGCATTCCAATTGGTACCACTATTCATTGTATCGAAATGCGTCCTGGTAAAGGCGCGCAGATGGCACGTAGTGCAGGTGCAAGCGTGCAATTATTAGCGCGTGAAGGTGATTACGCAACATTACGTTTACGCTCTGGTGAAGTGCGTAAAGTACACGTTAACTGCCAAGCCACAATCGGCGAAGTGAGTAACTCAGAACACAGTTTACGTTCACTCGGTAAAGCGGGTGCTAGTCGCTGGCGTGGTATACGTCCAACCGTTCGTGGTGTAGCCATGAACCCGGTTGATCATCCACATGGTGGTGGTGAAGGACGTACTTCTGGTGGCCGTCACCCTGTTACGCCTTGGGGTGTTAAAACCAAAGGTAAGAAAACTCGTCACAATAAACGTACTAGTAAGTTTATTGTTCGTCGTCGTAAGAATTCAAAGTAAAGGATAAATAATTATGCCACGTTCATTAAAAAAAGGCCCTTTTGTTGATTTATCATTAGCAAAGAAAGTTGAAAAGGCTGTTGCCAATGGTGACAAAAAACCAATTAAAACCTGGTCTCGTCGTTCAATGATAACGCCAGATATGGTAGGTTTAAAATTAGCGATTCATAATGGCCGCCAATTTATACCAACAGTTGTTACTGAACAGATGGTTGGACATAAAGCGGGTGAATTTGCCTTGACGCGTACTTTTAAAGTGCACGCCGGCGACCGAAAAGCGAAGTAAGAGGAATAACGATGGAAACTACAGCTAAATTAAAAGCAGTACGCATCTCAGCGCAAAAAGCACGTTTGGTTGCTGACCAAATTCGCACTATGCCAGTAGATAAAGCCCTAGAGCTTTTGGAATTCAGTCCAAAGAAAGCCGCAGTCATTATTAAGAAATTAGTAAATTCTGCCGTAGCAAATGCTGAAAACAACGACGGTGCAGATGTCGATGAGTTGAGTATTAAACGCATTTTTGTTGATGAAGGCGCGACGTACAAACGTCATCGTCCTCGTGCAAAAGGCCGAGTTAATAGTATTTTAAAACGTACCAGTCACATCACTGTGATTGTGTCAGACGATTAAAGGTAGATAAACTATGGGACAAAAAGTTCATCCAACGGGTATACGCTTAGGTATTGTTCGCGATTGGAACTCTAAATGGTATGCCAGCACTGATTACGCTGAAAAATTGCAAGCTGATATGGAAGTACGCGCTTTCTTAAAAAAACGCTTAGCAAAAGCTGGAATCAGCCGCATTAAAATTGAGCGCCCTGCGCAAAATGCTAAGATCACTATCTATACTGCACGTCCAGGCGTGATTATCGGTAAAAAAGGTGGTGACGTTGAGAAAGTACGTAAAGAAGTGACGAAAATGATGGGTGTGCCCGTGCACATTGACATCGAAGAAGTTCGTCGCCCAGAAGTTGATGCTCAGTTAGTCGCTGAATCAGTCGCGCAGCAATTAGAAAAGCGCGTTATGTTTCGTCGTGCAATGAAGCGTGCTATTAGCGCTGCACAACGTGCTGGTGCTGAAGGTATCAAAATTAAAGCTGCTGGTCGTTTAGGCGGCGCTGAAATTGCACGTAGTGAAGGCTATCATGAAGGTCGTGTACCTCTACAAACCTTCCGTGCTGATATCGATTATGGTACTGCTGAGGCATTAACCACTTACGGTATTATTGGTGTGAAAGTATGGATCTTCAAAGGCGAAGTTTATGGCGAAAATCATGAAGCCAAAACAAGCGATGATGAGAAGAAATCGAAATCAGGCAAAAAAGCCGCTTAAGTTAAGAGGATAGAAGAATGTTACAGCCAAAACGGACAAAATTCCGAAAAATGCATAAAGGTCGTAACCGCGGCTTGGCTACCAGAGGTAACAAAGTGAGCTTTGGTGAGTTTGGTTTACGTTGTGATGGTCGTGCACGCATTACTGCACGTCAAATTGAAGCGGCTCGTCGCGCAATGACACGACGTATTAAGCGTGGTGGACAAATCTGGATTCGTATATTCCCAGACAAGCCCATCACTAAAAAACCTTTAGAAGTGCGTCAAGGTAAAGGTAAAGGTAGTGTTGATCATTGGGTTGCTTTAGTACAGCCAGGTCGCATGCTTTTCGAAATGGAAGGTGTATCAGAAGAAATTGCGCGCGAAGCTTTTGCGCTAGCAGCTTCTAAACTACCTGTGAAAACCAAATTTATTAATCGGACGGTATTATAATGAAAGCAAATGAATTAAGAGATAAAGATGACAAGGCGTTGCAAGACGAATTGTTAGCATTAACTCGCGAGCGTTTCAATTTACGGATGCAAAAAGGTACAGGCCAATTAGCTAGCTCACACCGTTTACGCGATGTCAGTCGTGATATTGCCCGCGTAAAAACCGTAATCAGTGAACGTAAGAACAATGAACGCAAGAACAAGGTTGAGGCCGCATGAGTGAATTAAAACGTGAAAAAGTTGTTCGTACCGAGACAGGTCGTGTAACTAGCAATAAAATGAACCAAACTATTACTGTGTTGGTAGAACGTAAGGTCAAAGACCCTATTTATAAGAAGTATGTAAAACGTTCTAGCAAGCTTAAAGCGCATGATGCTGAAAATCAGTGTGCTGAAGGTGATATAGTGCGAATTCAAGAAGGACGTCCAAGATCTAAAACAAAGTCTTGGGAGTTAGTCGAAGTCCTGGAAAAAGCTTAGTTAAATCAGAAGCTTATCAATAAAAGGACGAAAATTAGTAAAAAGCTGTTTTTTGTCCTTTCGTTTTTATAAACAGGTGGTATACTTAGCGCCCTTTCACCCTGTAGCATTGTTATGCGGCGAGAGTGAACTGCAATCCTAAATGAGTAAAATCAATGGGTTAGCACAGAGGTTAAGGGTGTATGACCTTTCCTCGAATCTAGCAAAAAATATTGTTAGATTAAAAAATTGGAGCAAATAAATGATTCAAATGCAGACCAGGTTAGACGTAGCAGATAATAGCGGTGCTCGTCGTGTGATGTGTATTAAAGTATTAGGTGGTTCTCATCGTCGTTACGCAAGTGTCGGTGATGTTATTGTAGTTAGTGTCAAAACGGCTATTCCACGTGGTAAAGTGAAAAAAGGCGAAGTCATGAAGGCTGTGGTCGTGCGTACTGCTGCTGGTGTTCGTCGTAAAGATGGTTCAAAAATCAAATTTGATAATAATGCGGTTGTGTTGTTGAATGCACAGCTTCAGCCGATTGGTACTCGAATCTTTGGACCGGTAACCCGTGAATTGCGTAACGCAAAATTCATGAAAATCGTATCCTTAGCCCCTGAAGTATTATAGAGAGAGAGGATTTATGGCTAGTAAATTAAAAAAAGGTGATAAAGTAATTCTTATTGCTGGTAAAGACAAGGGTCGTCAAGGCACCATCACAAGTATGTTGCCAAAAGCTGGACGTTTGTTTGTAGAGGGTCTTAACATGGTTAAAAAGCATGTTCGTCCTAACCCAAACATTCAAGAGCAAGGCGGAATTAAAGAGATTGAAGCTAGCATTACTGCTTCTAATGTTGCGATTTTTAATCCAACATCTGAGAAAGCGGACCGTGTTGGTTTTAAAGTTTTAGAAGACGGTCGTAAAGTTCGAGTATTTAAATCGAACGGCGAGCAAATTGACGTTTAATGGTGGTTAACAATGGCTAGATTAAAGGAACATTATCAAAAAGAAATTCTACCTAAATTGGTAGAGCAATTTTCTTTCGGTAGCGTAATGCAGGCGCCTAAAATTACAAAAATTACACTCAATATGGGTGTTGGCGAATCAGTAAATGACAAGAAAGCAATTGATGCAGCTGTGAGTGATATGACTCTCATCGCTGGGCAAAAACCGATTGTTACCAAGGCACGCAAATCGATTGCAGGCTTTAAAATTCGTGAAGAATGGCCTATTGGCTGTAAAGTTACTTTACGTGGCGAAAAGATGTATGAGTTTTTAGACCGCTTAGTGAGTATTGCGTTACCTCGTGTACGTGATTTTCGTGGTTTAAGCCCTAAATCTTTTGATGGCCAAGGTAACTACAGTTTGGGTATTACTGAGCAAATCGTATTTCCTGAAATTGAATACGATAAAGTAGACAAAATTCGTGGTTTAGATATTTGTATCACAACAAGTGGTAAAGATGTTGATGCCTCAAAAGCATTATTGACTGGGTTTAATTTCCCATTTAAACGTTAAGGTAGATATTTTATGGCCAGAAAAGCAGTTGTAGAGCGTGAAAAAAAACGGGCACGTACCGTTGCAAAATATGCAAAAAAACGCGCAGAATTAAAGAGAATCATTGCTGATGTGAATTCAAGTGATGATGAGCAATGGGAAGCGCAGCTTAAGTTTCAAGCGTTGCCTCGCAATGCAAGCCCGTGTCGTCAACGCACGCGCTGCTTTTTGACTGGACGTCCTCGCGGTGTCTATAGTAAATTTGGCCTTGGCCGTAATAAGCTGCGTGAAGCAACAATGATGGGCGATGTCCCAGGCTTGCGTAAAGCAAGTTGGTAAGGAGTTATTAACAATGAGTATGCAAGATCCGATAGCTGATATGTTCACCCGCGTACGTAATGGACATATGGCAAAAAAAGTAAATGTAGCAATGCCTAGCTCAACTATTAAAGTAGCGATTGCAGCTGTATTAAAGAAAGAAGGTTTTATTGATAGTTACCGTACTGACGATAACAATGGTAAGCCAACTTTGGATATTACTTTAAAGTATTGTGATGGCATGCCGGTTATTGAGCGTATCAAGCGTATTAGCCGTCCTAGTCTTCGCGTTTATAAAGGTAGCAAAGAGTTACCTAGAGTCGATAACGGTTTAGGTATCGCAATTATTTCTACACCAAAAGGTGTAATGACAGAAAAAGCAGCACGCAAAGCCAATCTTGGCGGTGAAGTGCTAGCTGAAGTGGTTTAGGAGCTAACATGTCGCGTATTGCAAGCAGTCCAATTGAATTACCAAACGGTGTTGAATTGAAACAAACAGGTCGTCAAGTCACTATTAAAGGTGCGAAGGGTAGTTTAGAGCATAAATTGCCAAATTGCCTCAAGCTCGTGCAGAACGATAACATTTTAACTTTAGATTACAGTCCTAGCGATCGTGTTGCTAACATGATGGCCGGTACAACTCGCGCTCTATTAAATAATATGGTTATAGGTGTCAGTGCAGGCTTTGAACGTAAATTGACGCTGGTTGGCGTTGGTTACCGTGCAAAAGCACAAGGTCAAATCTTGAATTTAACATTAGGTTTCTCGCACCCCGTTAACCATGAAGTGCCAGAAGGTGTTATTGTTGAAACCCCTAGCCAAACAGAAGTTGTGGTAAAGGGTATTAATAAGCAACAAGTAGGTCAAGTGGCCGCTGAGATTCGTGCTTATCGTCCACCAGAGCCTTATAAAGGTAAGGGTGTTCGTTATGCTGATGAACAAGTTGTTCGTAAAGAAGCTAAGAAGAAGTAGGGTTTAGTTATGGATAAGAAGATACAAGTTCGTAAACGTCGTGGTGCACGCGCCAGACATAAAATTAGAGAGTTAGGTGAGATTCGCTTGTCGATTCATCGCACTCCGATGCATACTTATGCGCAAGTTATTGCCCCATGTGGCAGTAAAGTTTTGGCTAGCGCCTCAACGCTTGATAAAGAAACGCGCAAAGAGCTTAAGCACGGTGGAAACATTGATGCCGCTAAGTTTATTGGTAAGCTGGTTGCAGAACGTGCTGTTAAAGCAGGTGTTACGAAGGTTGCTTTTGACCGTTCTGGTTTTAAATATCATGGTCGCGTTCAAGCGTTGGCCGATGCCGCTCGTGAAAGCGGTCTACAGTTTTAAGGGTTAAACATGGCAGCTGAACAAAAGTCTCAAAATCAAACAGATGGTTTACAAGAAAAATTAGTTGCGGTTGAACGTAACTCAAAAGTAGTCAAGGGTGGACGAATTTTTAGTTTCTCTGCTTCTGTCGTTGTAGGCGATGGAGATGGCCGTGTTGGTATCGGTCGCGGTAAAGCACGCGAAGTACCTGTCGCCATTCAAAAAGCGATGGAAGCTGCACGCAGAAACATGATTGACGTTGATCTGAACGGTAAAACGTTACATCATGAGATTGTTGGGCGTCACGGTGCTACTCGTGTGTTTATGAAGCCTGCTTCTACTGGTACAGGTATTATTGCCGGTGGCGCTATGCGCCCGGTGTTTGAAGTGTTAGGGATAGAGGATGTGTTGGCAAAAATCAACGGTTCATCTAATCCCGATAACGTTATGCGAGCAACATTGAATGGTCTGAAACGTATTAATTCGCCTGAAAAAGTGGCGCGTAAACGTGGTAAAACTGTTGAAGAAATTACAGGATAAATCCAATGGCTAAAAAAGAAGTTAAAGTTACACAGGTTAAAGTTACATTAGTACGTAGCTTGAATCGCCGCACGAAAAAGCATTGCGCTAGTGTGTTCGGTCTTGGCCTACGTCGTCGTATGCACCAATCAGTTGTGGTGCCATTGACTCCAGAAAATAAAGGTATGATCGATAAAGTCGCATACTTACTTAAAGTCGAAGAGGTTGCTTAATATGCACTTAAATACTTTAAAGCCTGCAGAAGGCTCGAAAAAAAATGCTAAACGTGTTGGTCGCGGTGTCGGCTGTACACTAGGTAAAACATGTGGTCGCGGTGTGAAAGGCCAGAAGTCTCGTTCTGGTGGTTACCATAAAGTTGGATTTGAAGGCGGTCAAATGCCAATTCAACGTCGCTTACCTAAATTTGGTTTTAGTTCACGTAAAGCAAAAGTAACTGCTGAAGTTCGTTTAGACGAATTAGCTAAAGTTAAAGCTGATATTATTGATCTTAACGCGCTAAAAAAGGCCGGAATTATCAGTGGTACCATGAAATTCGCTAAAGTTATGTTATCTGGAGAAATCACAAAACCTGTAACATTAAAAGGCATCAAAGCTAGCAAAGGCGCTTTAAAAGCGATTGAACTTGCTGGTGGTAAAGTCGAGGAATAATTAAATGGCCAAACCATCCGCAGGAAGCTTAAGCCAAGGTGGCTTAGGAGAACTTAAACGTCGTTTGTTATATGTTCTGTTTGGCTTATTTGTATTTCGAATTGGTTCTTACGTCCCTATTCCAGGTTTAGACCCTAGTCGTTTAGCGCATTTATTCAATGATTCACCGGGTGGTGGAATATTGGGTATGTTTAATCTGTTTTCGGGTGGTTCATTACGCCGTTTAACTATCTTTGCCCTTAGTGTGATGCCTTATATTTCTGCATCGATTATTGTGCAGTTACTTTCTTCTGTGTCGCCTAGGCTTGAGCAATTGAAAAAAGAAGGTGAATCTGGCCGTCGTAAGATAAATCAATACACTCGAATGGGTACATTAGCCCTTGCCACAGTTCAAGCCTTTGGTATGACCAAGTTATTGGCTAGCCAAGGTATTGCCTTAAACCCGAGTTTTTCTTTTTATGTTACCGCTGTTGTATGTTTGGTAACCGGCACGATGTTTTTAATGTGGCTCGGTGAACAAATTACTGAACGTGGTGTGGGTAACGGTATTTCATTAATCATCTTCGCTGGAATTGTTGCTGGCTTGCCTGGTGCTGTTGGTCGGACATTGACCCAAGCAAAGCAAGGTGAAATGTCGGTAATATCATTGTTTCTAATTCTGGCCGCTATTTTACTGATTACCGCTTTTGTTGTCTTTATGGAGCGTGCACAGCGGCGTATTAAAATTAATTACCCGCAACGCCAGCAAGGTAAGCGTCTCTATGCAGCGCAAACAAGCCACCTGCCATTAAAAATCAACATGTCTGGTGTTATCCCTGTTATTTTTGCTACCAGCATCATCACGGTGCCTGCTGGGCTTGCTAGCTGGTTTGGTCATGGTCCCAATATGCACTGGTTAAGTGAAATTGGACTTGCGCTATCGCCAGGACAGCCCGTTTATATACTATTATATGCCGCGTTAATTATCTTCTTCGCCTTCTTTTACACTGCGTTGACGATGAACCCAAAAGATACTGCCGACAACTTGAAAAAATCTGGGGCATTCATCCCGGGTATCAGGCCTGGCGATCAAACTGCACGTTATGTTGATACGGTGATGACGCGTTTAACCTTTGTTGGGTCGATGTATTTAGTGGGCGTGGCGCTGGTGCCAGAAATACTAACCGCAATTTGGAATGTTCCCTTCTACTTCGGTGGTACTTCTTTGCTTATTATTGTCGTGGTACTCATGGACTTTATGGCTCAAGTGCAGTCACATTTAATGTCTCACCAATATGAGTCATTAATGAAGAAAGGTAATACTCGCGGTACAGGCATAACCGGTGGTGGCTTGTTCGGCTAATACAGCATTCTCATCCTGGTGATGAAAATAGAAAAAATGGTGTAAAATCAGAGCGTTAAAGGCTTTGGTATTAGGCCTGGTGTAATAATCAATTGATTAAGAGAGAAAAGCATGAAAGTTGGAGCTTCAGTAAAGAAGATTTGTCGTAATTGTAAAATAGTTCTCCGTAAGGGTGTTGTACGCGTTATCTGTAAAGAACCGCGTCATAAGCAACGTCAAGGTTAATTTGGTATTGATAGCTTGGTTGAGAAAGACATACTTTTTTGGCTATTTAAGCTTGATTTTTCCCCGTTAGCGGTGTATTCTTGCCGGCTTTTCCGGTATACATTACGGATTTTATAATAGTTAATAAAATGAAACACTTAGGAGTTTTAGATGGCGCGTATAGGCGGAGTAAATGTTCCAGACCATAAGCATACAGAGATTGCTTTAACCTCAATCTTTGGTATTGGTCGTCCGCGAGCACAAAAGATTTGTGATGCAGTCAGCATTAAGCGGGCAGCAAAAATTAAAGACTTAACAGAAGCAGAGATTGAAACTTTGCGTAGTGAAGTGACTAAATTCACTATCGAAGGTGATCTTCGCCGTGAAATTGCGATGAATATTAAGCGCTTAATTGATTTAAAGTGCTACCGTGGTATTCGTCATCGTCGAGGCTTGCCATTGCGCGGTCAACGTACGAAAACAAATGCTAGAACCCGTAAAGGCCCTCGTAAGCCAATTCGCGGTTAACTTACAACATTTAGGAATAGATTATGTCAGACGCAAAGCGTAAAACCAAAAAAGCGAAAAGAGTTGTGAGTGAAGGTATTCTTCATATTCATGCTTCATTCAATAACACGATTGTTACAGTAACAGACCGTCAAGGTAACTCTTTACGTCAGTCTAGCTCTGGTGCAGCTGGTTTTACTAGCTCTCGTAAACACACTCCTTTTGCCGCTCAGGTAGCAGCAGATAATTTAGCCAACACGGTTAAAGAAGAATTTAAAATGACTCGCGTAGATGTACGTATTAAAGGACCTGGCCCCGGCCGTGAGTCTGCTGTCCGCGCATTTAATGGCGCAGGCATAACAGTTGGAAGTATCGAAGACCGAACTCCAATCCCACATAATGGTTGTCGCCCGCCGAAAAAACGTCGCGTATAAGCTGAGGAACGAAGAAAATGGCAAAATATATTGGTCCAAAATGTAAATTATCTCGCCGCGAAGGCACTGATTTATACCTTAAAAGTGGTGTACGTTCACTAGCATCTAAATGTAAAGCTGACGTACCTCCTGGTCAACACGGCTTACGTCGCACACGATTATCTGACTATGGTGTTCAATTACGCCAAAAGCAATTAATCCGTCGGTTGTATGGCGTGCTAGAAAAGCAATTTCGTAATTACTATAAAAAAGCTGCCAAAAAGAAAGGCGCTACGGGTGAAAACTTGTTATTCCTTCTTGAGCAACGTCTAGATAACGTAGTATATCGCAGTGGTTTCGCTTCAACACGTGCAGAAGCTCGTCAGTTAGTAAACCATAAAGCGATTATGGTTAATGAGACTGTCGTTAACATTCCTTCATTCAGTGTACAGCCGGGTGAAATTATACAAGTACGCGAAAAATCACGTACACAAGGTCGTATTCAAGCCGCTCTAGAGTTATCTGAACAGCGTGCCCCTGTTGAATGGATCGACGTTAACGCTAAGGACATGAAGGCCACTTTTAAAACGTTGCCAGAGCGTAGTGAGTTGCCAGCTGAAATCAATGAGCAATTGGTTGTTGAGCTGTACTCTAAGTAAATTAGTTTTTTGCCGCTCTATTCAGCGGCAAGTTTTTTGGATTATGAGGTAATAAATGTTAGATCAAGTTACAGATTTTTTAACCCCTACAGCGATTGATGTTGAAAAGTTCAACGATAATCATTTCAAAATCACATTAGAGCCTTTTGAGCGTGGTTTTGGCCATACCCTAGGCAATGTGTTACGCCGTATTCTATTATCTTCAATGGCTGGTTGTGCTGTTGTAGAAGCTAAAATTGAAGGTGTATTACATGAATACAGCTCTGTCGAAGGCGTTGAAGAAGATGTTATTGATGTATTGCTAAACCTTAAGGGCGTTGCTTTCAAACTTGAGGGTCGCGATGAAGTGACTTTACAGTTAAACAAAAAAGGTCCGGGTACTGTTACTGCTGGTGATATTACTTTGGAGCATGATGTTGAGATAGTTAATCCAGACCATGTTATTGCGCATCTTACCGATGCTGGTGATCTGAACATGAGTATGGTCGTTCAGCGTGGTTGTGGTTATCAACCTGTTGTTTCACGTGTGACGGCTGAAGATACGACTAAACCTGTCGGTTTATTACAGCTTGACGCTTCATTCAGTCCTGTGAGCCGTGTTGCTTATAGCGTTGAAAATGCGCGTGTTGAGCAACGTACTGATTTAGACAAATTAGTATTAGACGTTGAAACTGATGGAACATTAGATCCAGAGCAAGCGATTCGTCGTGCAGCAAACATCTTACAATTCCAATTAGCCGCTTTTGTTGATTTAGAAACAACAGCGCCTAGCCGCAACAAAACTGAAGAAGAGACGGTTGACCCTATCTTGGTGCAATCTGTTGACGATTTAGAGTTAACGGTGCGTTCAGCAAACTGCTTAAAAGCAGAAAATATTTTTTACATTGGTGATTTAGTACAACGTAGTGAAATGGAGCTTTTGAAAGCACCTAACTTAGGTAAAAAATCATTAAACGAAATCAAAGACGTGTTAGCATCGCGTGGCTTGTCACTAGGCATGAAGCTTGACACTTGGCCACCAGTTAGCCTAACCAACGAAGCCGCGTAACAGCAGATAGAAAGAGGAATTACCCATGCGTCATAGACAGTCAGGTCGTCAATTAAACAGAAATAGTAGCCATCGTAAAGCGATGTTTAAAAACATGGCCACTTCGTTGTTTCAACATGAAACAATCAAGACTACTTTGCCAAAAGCGAAAGAATTACTGCGTGTTGCAGAGCCATTGATTACGCTTGCGAAAGAAGATAGCGTTTCTAATCGTCGCTTAGCATTTGCTCGCTTACGCGACAAAGATGCGGTTAGAAAATTATTTGATGATTTAGGACCTCGTAACAAAACCCGTCCAGGTGGTTATGTACGAATCATCAAAACAGGTTATCGTAAAGACGATAATGCGCCAATGGCAATCGTACAGCTTGTTGAATTAGCGCCTATTAAAGGTGAGAAAAACACCACGCCTAATATTGAGCACGTTGCTAAAGATAAAACAGAAGAAGTTGCCAGCGAAGCATAAGGCTTTATTTTCTCTGTATAAAAAACCACGCACTAGCGTGGTTTTTTATTGCCTCTTAATAATGGTCGCCTACATGTTGTCGAGATTATTAGTCGTCAAGACTTGGCTTTAGCCACATTCTGCCCTTATTGAGACTATTTAGTTGAATTCACCATGCAGGCCTGTTGTGGATAAACGTTACCTAGCAACGGAGACTTGCTAGACCATTCTCCAAGAGTGGCTTCTCAAGTTACTTCTAGCATCGCCCTGGTGAAGATTTCCCGGCGACAAAAAGTATTAGCATGCCCACCGCTGCAGCAAGGAACGAGCCGAAAATAATGCCTTGGCGGCTAATAATTTCTAGCGAGCCCTCGCCAAATGCTAAGGAGGCAATAAATAAGCTCATAGTAAAGCCAACACCAGACATCACGGCAATACCATAGACATGCCACCAATTTACCCCTTGCGGTAAGCGTGCCAAGCCTAGTTTCACTGCAAGAAACGTAAAGCTGAAAATACCAACTTGTTTGCCAATAAATAAGCCTAACGCTATGCCAATAGGCATGGGGGAAAAAAGCGTGAGGCCTTCTACGGTCTGAAAAGGTATGCCGGCATTCATAAATACAAAGATGGGCATGATTAAAAACGCAACCCATGGGTGTAGGGTATGCTCTAAACTTTTTAAAGGTGATTCTTGCTCAGGGTGACTTGCCGTTAGTGGAACACAAAAACCTACCGCAAGCCCAGCTAGCGTTGCATGCACGCCAGACTTGAGAATGGCTACCCAGACGATTGCCCCAATCACCATATATAAACTAATGTTACCTACTCGTTTATAGCCCATGACGGCCATAATGATGATGCCTACAAGGCCTATTGCGAGCGGTAAAAAAGCAATTTGATTACTATAAAACACGGCGATTAACACGATGGCGACAATATCATCGACTATAGACAGAGCCACTAAAAACAATTTTAAATTCATGGGGATGCGTTTGCCCAGCAATGATAACAGGCCTAAAACTAAGGCAATATCCGTGGTGGTAGGAATTGCCCATCCAGGGCGGTAAAGGCTATGGGTGCCAATAACTAAAAAGTAAATGGCAATAGGTGCCACGATGCCACCAACTGCTGCAAATAAAGGCAGCGCCAATTTTGACGCTGAAGAAAGCTCACCATCAAGAATTTCACGTTTTATTTCTAGGGCTAGCAACATAAAAAATAACGCCATCAGACCATCATTAACCCAAAGTTCTAAAGGCTTAAATATATCGAGCGCGCCTATTCGAATTTGTACGGGAATAGCGAGAATTTTTTGGTACAGAGGAAACAGTGGGGTATTCGCAGCAATTAAAACCAAGATTAACGTCGCGATTAATAAGATTCCGCTGGCCGCCTCAATACGCAGAAAGCTGCGAATAGACTTTATGATCATAATAACCTCAAGGGTGTTAACAATTATCTACGCTACAACAACATGCGCAACCGAAAATCAACCATACACTAATTAACGGTGTTTGTGTTGCAAAGCAATATGTTTATCACGCAAGAGCCGTAAAATTTGTGGCAATGCTTCCTGGGCTGCACGCTCACCTTCGGCAAACAGCTGTTCTTTCTTGCCGAGTTGAAATACATTGGTGGTACCTATTGCGGGGCGAATGACAACGTCTGCATTTTGGGCGCTAAATTGAGTCACAGCCATTTGGCGAATCACTTTCGCACGGGCGAGGGTTTCATCGGCTGTTGCCGGCATCACTTCACTTAATTGCTTGGCAACATCTACGGCAATAATGATTTTGGGATGAAAGGGTTCGGCCAAGTTAACCGCAACAGGATCAGACATTCCACCATCAATAAGGATATGGCCATACAGATGCACAGGATTAAATAAACCAGGAATGGCTGCCGAGGCTTGCACCGCCGCTGCGACAGGTCCGCTGGTAATAGGGAAGACCTCACCGGTACGCAAATTAGTGGTGCTTACAATAAAAGGAATTTTAAGCTCAGCAAAGGTACGAGCATGCATATGCTTTAATAAAAAACGTTGTAGATGATAGCCTTGCATAATGCCCGCGCGCGTTGGGAAATTATTAATATCGGCAATATCCCAGAAGCCAATATGTTTAAATGTCGATATCACTTGTTTCGCGCTGCCTTGGTCCGCATAAATGGCGCCTACAATACTGCCGGCACTGGTACCAACAATCAAATTAATGGGCACGCCGGCCTTCGCTAATACTTTAATAACGCCAACATGGGCCATGCCACGCGCGCCGCCACCACCGAGCACGAGCGCAACATCAGGCTGGGCAATTTTTTCAACGCGTAAAGGTTGTTGCGCGGGAATATTAAGCATTGGCCGACTGCCTGCACAGGCGGTTAATAAGAGAAGCCATACTAGGCAGAATCCACGAACTATAATGCGCATAATAAACCTGTTTCAATAGAGATAAGGGCAATTATAATCATATTCGAATGAAAAGTCTTTTGCCTTTTGCCGGCGTTATTGAGTAAACGTTAGGTTGAACTATTATTTTGCACGCCATACGTTTCTTTTGTAAAGATAAGCAACACAATCGCCACTACCAAGCCTACAGGCAAAATGGCTAACGCATGGTGGTAATTTTGTGCGGCAAAATAACGCGCACCATCAACCATTTTTCCCGACCAGTGTGAATCCAACAGTTTGCCAATCAAAGGCTCGGACACGGCGCCACACAAGGCGTTAAACATATTAATAAAGCCTATGCTCGAGCCGGCAAAGTGGTGCGGGTTTAATTCACTTATATAGGCAAACGAGACAAAGAAAAAGCTAATAAAAAACCCCATAATAAACAGGGTTACCGCCAACCAAAATAATGGGAGGTGCACATACAAACAGACCAATAAGCAGGCGAGCGCTAACACGGTTCCGGCTAGCATCACTATTTTACGCTTACCTAAATAGCTGGAGTACCAGCCCGATAAGGGCGCGCCAATGGCAAAGCCAATAAACGTTAATGACACCACTCCCGCCATTTGCGTGCGTGCAACATGATACACCTCGGTTAAATACGGAATGCCCCACAGCCCTGCAAAGGCATTAATCGGCGCAAACGCGAGCCCAGAATACAAGGCAATTAGCCAGCTATTGCGGTTACAAACAATCACCTTAAGGCCTTGCCACACCTGTGCAAAAGTACGTTTTTGATGCGGCACATCTTCAGTTTTATGGCCGGATAAAACAAAAAAGACCAGCGTCAATATAACGCCCAGCGCTGCCAGTATCAACATGCTATGGCGCCAGCCAATATGTCCAACACTAAATGCCAAAGGCCCTTGCCCCACAACCGCTCCAATCATCGCTACTGTCATCATTAAGCCAGAGAGCAGGGCAAAACGGTGGCTGGGAAATAATAAGGTGACTAACTTCATTGTGCCCACCGCTGAAAAGGCGCCAAAAAGTCCGACTAAAATGCGGCTAAGATAAGCAACATTTAAATTATCAGTATAACTAAACAGGCCGGTGGCCAGTGCACAGATTAAGATAGCTATGGCAATAATATTACGGGCAGCAAATCGGTCTAACAAAACCCCCACCGGTATTTGCATACACAAATAAGCATAGAAATAACAAGCCGCTAAATTGCCTAGCTGTGTGCCGGTTAAGTGAAAGGTGGCCATTAGCTCATGGGCCATAACGCTCGGCGCTACCTCAAGTACATACTTATAAAAGACAAAGCTAGAGGCTAAAGCCCAAATAAGCCAAGGTAAAAATTTACTGCGAGGATAAGACATGAAGAACCTAGAAAAATAAAAAGCCTAGCCTGCTTTGGTTATCGATAAACTAAAGCAGGTTAATAATTTGAAAAAAGCACAATCATTGCAAGCCAGGGAATAGGCTGAGCATGCCATGCGCTAACATGTTCATGCCAATAGCGGCAATAATCAACCCCATCACGCGGGCAACCGTGCTCATCGCTGCACTACCCAATTTTTTGCCAATGCTGGGTGCATATTTGATCATAACGCCCATAAATAAACCTAACACAATGAGAATTAGGCAGAAAATAAACTTGTCAATTAGATGGGAGTGCATAATCTCAGCATCAGAGATAACTATGGCAATTCCACCCGGCCCGGCGACAAGGGGTATGGCGAGCGGAACAATGGCAATATTTGCTTTTTTTTCGCTAACTGGGGTAGTGCTGGAATCACTTTCAGCTTTAGGTAAAATCTGACCCAAACCAATTAACACTAAAATAAGGCCACCGGCTACTTGGAAAGAGGGTAAATTAATGCCAAACAACGTTAGAAAATAATGACCAACCCAAAAGCTAATTAGCAGCGTAACGATAACCCCGATGGTAAAGCGTGGCGGAATAGCTTTTAAATCAGCGTCACTAAAACCACCAATCATTGATAAGTAGATAGCGGCTCCTCCCAATGGATTAAGCACAGCAAGCAGACTGATTGACATGTTTACGTACTGGCTGATTGTCATAGAAGGTCCTTGATCAAATGAAATAAGATATTCATTGTAATGAATATTTTGCCATATTACAATTTCTATTCACTAAGGCAGAGTGGGGAAAGGTTGCTTTGCAATAAAAATTTTGCATAAAGCGATAAAAAGTTATTGCAAAACAATAATAAATAGTTATAATCCCTCTTGTCTTCAGAAGTTAGCGTTAAAGGCGGGCGTTTGGGTCAGGTGCAAAGTAGGTGGTGTGCCTGGCTCAAACAAACGCACCAAAAGTGAAACACTTTTGGCCTTACGTAAAGCCCTTGCAAATTGGCAATATAATAAATAAGATAATTGGATTTACGTAAGACCAAAAGTGTTTTTTCAAGCAGAGGGATTCATGGATCGCATCGTTAAAATTAGTCATTTACTTCGAATATTATTTTGGTGTGTGCTCGTTATCATGCCACTTGGCACAGCCATTAGTTGGATCTTATTGCCCCAAACAATCCATTTAGGCGGCAGCATCTTTGGGCTCTCTTATTCACCCATACCGATGGGCATTACCACGGCAATCATTACCCCCGGCATCAAAGCCATGGGCTTTCTGCTTGATATGGGGCTGGTTTTACCCAACATGCTATTGCTGTATTTTCTAATACGTTTGTTTAACCATTATCAACGACAACAAATTTTCAGCTTAGAAAACGTGCGGTTAATTCGCAATGTCGGCTGGACACTCATCGTATGGCAGCTTCTTACGCCTATACATGAAGCATTATTATCATTAGTTTTAACGTGGCACAACGCACCCGGCCAACATGTTCTCGAAGCCAGCTTCGGCAGTAATAACATTGCCGTGATCTTAATTGCTTTAATTGTGATTTTAATCTCTTGGGTGATGGCAGTAGGGCTTAAATTACAAGAAGAACAGGATTATACGGTTTAACTTATGATTATTACAAATGTGGATGTCATGCTCGCCAAGCGCAAAATGCGCTCAAAAGCACTCGCCGAGGCTATCGGCATTACCGAGCAAAACCTCTCGATTTTAAAAAATGGCAAAGCTAAAGCGGTAAGAATGAGCACGTTAGATGCTATATGTAAGGCTTTAGAGTGTCAGCCTGGGGATATCTTAGAATATCAGAGTGAAGGGGCTTAAACCTAGGCACATCATTTTTGTCGTCTTAATTTGGCATTAGCGCGTGCTGTTGTTAGAATAGAGTCTGTGCAACACGCTAAGGGATGCCAAAACCATCGCCTGGAGAGCTAGGGATTACATGAGGTGAGGGAGCGGTGCGTCGCCGCTGGCGGATACAGGATAAGAAAAAGTCACTTAGAATTTAAGTAAGCGTCCAGCCAAGTTGTAGGCTAATTTCTTGCTTAGCCTGTTCCGCCGCTATCATCATTAATGGGATCACATTTTCAGCAACGAACTGTGGAATATTATGTTCAGTATGTACGTTAAGATATCGATTTTGTAATTGTTCGATATCGGGTGGTGCTAAATGTGCTGCTTGGTATTGTTTAAGCGCCTTGCCTTGGTAGCCTTTAGCAACACATAAAGCAAATGCTAAATTAGTTTCATCCTGTTGACCAATACACTCAAATGGTAAATGTTGTTCCAAGCCCAATAATTGTCGGTAAAGAAATTGATTCTGCTCAATATCAAATGGATCAGTTTTGAACTCGCGAAATGGCGCATCTTTGGGTAAATAAGCTTTAAATCCTAAATCCACATAAATACATTTCGGACAGCTGCCACAACCCTGAATATCAATGTTACAAGAATTACTGTGCTCAATTACAGCAAGATTGTTATTCATCAACGTGAAAATCAGCACGTCATGAATAGGTTGTAATAAACTAAACACACTAAAGTTGCTAATTAAATGCGTTCGAATGTAATCATTCAATAGTGTTTCAGCAGCGAATGACTTGCCCCATTGATGATTGATTTCTTCGCCAGTTTTATCCCATCTCAATTGGCCACTATTGGCGCTGCGTTCATGACCGAGAGCAATATAATGATAATCGTGCATTAACACATACGGTAAACTGGCAAAAATCGAACTTGGGGTCTCGGCAGCGATTAACGTACAGGTCTCAACGTTTGGGTGGTCTAGAATATTTGAGTTTAAGAAGCTGTCTTCAATCCACTGCTTACGTTGCTGCCCAACATTGGCATTAACTGCTATAGCTTCCCCGCTTCGGTGTTGCTGGTCCATATCACCATAAACATTACAGGCATAAGTCAATGTATCAAATACAACACCTGCATCTGTTAATAAAGACAAACAGGCCAAGCTATCTTTACCACTACTAGTAAACAGTAATATTTCTGTTTCACTGTCTTGTAATCTAATAGGCTTTGTGGTGGAGGCGGCAGCGGATGGCACACTAAACTCAGGCCCCACATATTGGATGATATTATTTTCATATCGCCACTGCGCCCACGCATTCACAATAATAGTGCGCCATAAATTTTCAAAGGCTTTAGTTTGAAAACGTGAAAACTCACCAAAATCAATAACATTTGGTTTTATGCTGGCAAATTTATTCACCTCAAACGCGATAATGTGAAAATAGATATTATGCATCGTTTCTACACCATAGCGTTTCTCCAATTGAAAAAAATCAATCGACGTATCATAACAATAACGCATGGGAAATTGTTGCTCACACCAAGCAAAGGAAAATCGCAATTCATGTTGAGTGCGTTTGAACGATGCTATAGTTACCGTGTTTTGAGTCATACTGCCTTACAATACTGCCATGTTAACTATAATATAAGCAATAATGTAAAGTATTGCAAACAGCATATACAATGAATAAAAGACAGCCCTGAAGCACCGTGCTAAAACCCCAGGCAATCCCTAGCCTCCCAGCCATTGAGAAAACATTATCGTCACGCTAAAATAATCGAATTTCAGAATTATTTAACCTATTATAGCCCGAGGAACGACAATGATACAGCCCCAACTGCCAGAAACTAACTCCATGCCACCGCCTAAGTCCTCCCTGTTTCTCGACCCCGCGCTCAAGAATATTGATGCCATGATGAAGCAATATTGGGATGATTATCAAGGGCTTTATCGCATTGTCGAAAAAAAACTAATCAGAGAAAGCCTAGGCGAAACGAACGGCTTAGACACAGCTCCCAAGCCTATAAAAAAGAAAAAATCTGCCGCAGCAGTGACGGTACTAAAATATACGCGGCGACAGAAGGCGGCTTGAGCATCAGCACCGATTTCGGCGCCAGCTTTAGCAACAAAACCACGACAGAGGGCTTGGGGCGTAATGTTGTTTATGGCGTAGCCGTCAGCAGTGATGGCACCAAGGTCTATGTGGCGACAAGGGCCGGTTTGAGTTTCACTATACCGTAAGAATTGAGCGTTAAGTCTTGCAGGAAAAGGAATTCGTCATGCTTGGGTATCACCTATGCGCCCATAGGTTAACCTTCTCCTGCCAGCCGTAGTCTTATTAAGCGCCCGATTACCTGCAGGAGCTCATCACGTCGCTCGCCGTGATGGAATATTTAGTTTCCAGAGGGGCGTTAAATATTCCAATTAATTCCAACACTCGTCAAGCTAGCCGTCGGCACGCTTCCACTACTGCCTTGAGTCTGCTGATATTGCGCAATCACCGACAAAGTAGGCATAAAGGTAATGCCAACACCCGCGCCAAAAAACACGCCAGATTTATTCTTAGCGGCAACCTTAGCTTGATCAACCGTAAAGCCACCTTGCTTCAATTGGCCATAGCCCAATTTACCTACGAAATACAGCGGGCCTATGCCTTGCTCAACGCGTAATGCAAGATGAATGCCCGACAGGTCGGCAGGAGCAGAATTAGCCGAAGAATTATATTTCAAATCAGCATAGCGCGTATAACCCACTTCAGCGCCGATGCCCAAAAACAATAAGCCCGCATTGACGTTATAGCCAAAATTATTATCTTGTTTTTTAGCAAAGTTTTTCGCGGTGTTGATATTTTCAATGGCCGAGCTACCCGTGCTGGAATAACCGAGATTTAATTCCGCAAACGGGCCTGTAGCAGCCATTGAGCTTGTGGCACACGCCATGGTGGCGAGTAAGACTAATTTTTTCATGAAGACATTCCTTAAGTTAATAAACGCTATTCTAGCAAGTAATAATCATCCAGGCAAAAAAAAGCCCCAGTGCTCAATTGAGCGCTGGGGCGATGGCCTAAATTAAGCTTAGAACGTTTTTAATATTTTTCCATAAACTGCATCAGGAATAGCAACATAGTCTAATTTCTCAGCAGAAGCGGTGCCATGCTTAAAGCACCAAGTAAAGAACTTCGCTATCTGAGCTTTAACTTGAGGTGTACGCGCCTTCTCAGGAGTCAGCACAAAGGTTGTTGCCACGATAGGCCAGCTGTCAGCACCGGGTTGGTCAGTCAAGATTTGGTAGAAGCCATTCTTAGCCTGCCAATCGGCATTTTTTGCAGCAGCAGCAAACGTTGCACTCGTTGCGGTAACCACTTTATGGTCACGGTTAACCATTTTCGTTATAGACATATTATTTTGGTTGGCATAAGCATATTCAACATAACCAATTGAATAAGGCGTTTGCATAATTTGCGCAGCAACGCCGGCGTTACCTTTGGCGCCAATACCGTTACCAGGCCAAGCAACTGTGGTGTTTGCACCAATGTGCTCTTGCCACTGTGAGCTAATTTTTGATAAGTAATTGGTGAAGTTAAAGGTTGTACCTGAACCATCAGCACGGTGAATTGTAACAATACCTTTATGCGGTAATTTTACGCCAACGTTTAAGCGAGCAATGGCGGTGTCGTCCCAAAATTTAATGCGACCCATATAAATATCTTCCAACGTATTACCGCTTAAGGTGATAGCATTAGATTTGATACCCGGGACATTAATGGCCATGACAATGCCGCCCACAATCATCGGGAATTGATGCAACTTGTTTTGTGCTAATTGTTCAACGGTTAAAGGCATGTCAGATGCGGCAAAATCAATCGTATGCGAATAAATTTGCTGCAACCCACCACCAGAACCAATGGCTTGATAATTCACTTCAACGCTTGTTTTCGCGTCATAATCTTTAGCCCAAATAGACAAAGCAGGGTAAATAAAGCTTGAGCCAGCGCCGGTAAGATGGTTTTGGTTTTGCGAGCAGGCAGCAAGTGAGAGCGCTACCGCAATCCCGGTGATTAATTTAAGTATCGTTTTCATGTTATCTCCTTTAGTTAGGTTGATTGGATTTTACAAATTTAATATGACAAAGGTGTGACACCCTCAACTCAAGTCCTAATGCGCCTCAATATAATGCGCCGTGCGCTCATCTTGCGGATTTTCAAACAATTCTTTGGTTGCATTTTCTTCCACAACCGCGCCATCACGCATAAAGATAGTCCGATGTCCCAAGCGCTGCGCTTGTTTCAGGTTATGGGTAACCATAATAATGGTGTACTCTTTTTCAAGCTCTATAATTAAGGCCTCAATTTTGGCCGTAGAAATAGGGTCAAGGGCCGAGGTTGGCTCGTCTAACAATAAGACCTCAGGCTCAATGGCAATGGTGCGTGCAATACACAAGCGTTGCTGTTGCCCACCCGACAAATGCGTGCCGGCATTGTGTAGCTTATCTTTCACTTCATCCCACACCGCAGCATGGCGCAAGGCTTGTTCTACTCTATCGTTCAGGTCTGACTTGGATAATTTTTCATGCAAGCGCAGCGCAAAGGCGACATTATCAAAAATAGACATGGGAAACGGGGTTGGTTTTTGAAAAACCATACCAATTTTACGCCGTAAAATATTCACATCAATATCATTACCCAGTACATTTTCATTATTGAAAATAATTTTACCGGTAATGGTCTGCTTAGGCTGCATTTCATAAATACGGTTAAATGTGCGCAAAAGTGTGGTTTTACCCGAACCAGAGGGGCCAATTAAGGTCGTGGTGGTGTTTTTGGCAAAATTAACATTAATTTCATGCAGTGCTTGATAATCAGCATAAAAAAAGTTTAACGATTCAGTGTGTAAATATGCGTCCATTACAGCCTCATTTTTGTTTCTTGTGTAAGAAAATTCGTGCAGATAAATTAATAGCTAAAATAACCAAGGTGATCAATAAAGCACCTGACCAAGCTAAATCTTGCCAATCTTTATAGGGGCTCATAGCAAAACGATAAATCACCACCGGCAAGCTTGCCATCGGTTGTAGCGGATTGGCATTGGCAAATTCATTGTTCAATGCGGTAAATAATAACGGCGCTGTTTCGCCTGCAATGCGCGCCAACGCTAATAACACGGCAGTAATAATCCCGTTTTGAGCGGCGCGATACACAATCATCACCGTCACACGCCAACGGGGTACGCCTAAAGCCACGGCCGCTTCTTTTAACATGGGCGATACCAAGTACAAAACGTCCTCAGTGGTGCGGGTAATCATGGGGATGGCAATAATCATTAACGCCAAGGCGCCGGCCAAGCCCGAAAAGCTGCCGGTGGTTTTGACCACTAAAGCATAAACAAACAAGCCAATAATAATAGAGGGTGCGCTTAACAACACATCATTCATAAAGCGAATGTTACGCGCCAAGATAGATTTGCGGCCAAACTCCGATAAGAACGTGGCAATTAAAATGCCAATAGGAATGGCCAGCACAATGCCAATGCCGGTAATAATTAAGCTGCCCACAATCGCATCGCGTAGGCCGCCATCAAGGCCGGCAGCCGGCGTGGCTTGGGTAAACAAGGCTAAGTTGAAGTGCCCCATACCGCGTGAAATTAAGCTCCACAAAATTAACGCCAAAACACAAACGCTAATGATAGAAGTAATATAGCAAAAGCTGGTAAAAACATGGTTGGTTAGGCGGCGCTGCCAAGAAAGTTTGCCAAGCATTATTGTGTGCCTCCACTTTTAGGTGCTTTACTTAAGAAGCGGCGTGAAATAGACAATACAATAAAAGTAATCACAAACAAGATTAACCCGAGCTCCATTAATGCAGAAGGGTAAAGCGTGCCGGTTGCCTCGGTAAATTCATTCGCAATAGAGGCAGAAATAGTGGTGCCAGGCATAAACAGCGCGGTAAATAACTTGTGTGAATTACCCACCACAAAGGTTACCGCCATGGTTTCACCCAAAGCGCGCCCTAGGCCAAGAATCACACCGCCGAGCATGCCGGCACGCGTGTAAGGCACCAAAATATGTTTCACCACCTCAAGGCGCGTAGCGCCCACGCCATAAGCCGCCTCTTTCAATAATGTGGGCACGGAGGCTAAAACATCACGCATAACAGAAGAAACTAAGGGAATAATCATCATAGCCAAAATAATGCTGGCGGTAAAAATACCAAAACCGATGGGCACGCCGCCAAACACAAAATTTAGCACAGGGATATGCTGGCAATGTTCAATTAGCCAAGGCTGCACATGCACGGCCAAAAAAGGTGCCAAGCTAAATAAACCCCACATACCATAGATAATGCTAGGAATGCCGGCCATCAACTCCACAATTCGGGCTAAAATGGTGCCTAATCGAGGGGGTAGCACCTCAATAATAATTACGGCGATACCAAAACTTAATGGCACCGCAATAATAATCGCAATAACAGAGGTGACCAAGGTGCCTAAAACAGCCACCAAGGCGCCAAAATCTTCATGCACTGGATCCCAAGCTGAATTCCACAGGAAATGGAAGCCAAAAGCCGAGATACTGGGGGCGCTTAATAAAATAAGACTAAATAAAATCGCAACAATAAGTAAAATCAGCCCAATCCCGCACCAGCGAGTGAGATTCATAAACAGCAAATCAGCTGAAAAGTTACGCGTTTTTGTTAAGATACTGGCCATAGTTCCAAGAGATACCACTTTCGCTAAGGATGGGTATAATAGCCAGTTCTGAAGACAAATCAAAGACATTTTTTTGTCTTTGAAATTAGCCCCAATGGAGGCGCATTTGCACAAAAAAGCGCATATATTAATCATTGACGACGAAGAAGCCATTCGAGATATGGTGGAGTTTAGTCTTGAGAAGTATCAAATTCGCGTAAAAGGCGCGGCAGACTGCGCCGCAGCGGATGCTTTCCTAGCCAAACAACACCCCGATTTGATTTTATTAGACTGGATGCTCCCCGAGCAAAGCGGCGTGGAATACGCCAAGCAGCTACATAGCCAGCCCAGCACCAAAGACATTCCCATTATTATGCTAACGGCCAAAGCCGAAGAAAAAGACAAAGTTCGCGGCCTAGACGAAGCCCAAGCCGATGATTACGTGACCAAACCCTTTTCCCCACGCGAGTTGGCAGCGCGAATTCGCGCCGTACTACGTCGTACACCAGGCGCCGAGGCCACGCCAGGCTTTGCCGACTTACACATTGATTTCGATAATCGCTCAGTGAGGATTGGGGGTGAAGCCGTTAGCTTAACCGCAAAACAATTTAACCTGCTGCATTTTTTTTCCACGCATAGTGATAAAGTTCACACCCGCCAACAATTGGTGGATGGCCTCGCTACACATGGCGAAGTGATTGATGAGCGATCTATAGATAGACAACTAAAACGTTTACGCGATGCCCTTAAACCCTACGCCTACGATACACACCTACAAACCGTACGTGGCCACGGTTATAAACTGGTAACAAAATTATGAACACCGACCAACTCGACCAAGAAATTGTAAACCAACTGCCGCCAGAAATTGTGGAGCATATTGATTTGCTCGAACGCATGCGCAAAGATTTTGTCGCCAATGTCTCACATGAGCTGCGCACACCTTTAACCGTGATGACCGGCTACATCGAAGCGCTACAAGATCAAGCCACAGACAATCCAGACCTGCCCACAAAAATCTTGGCCAAAATGCAACACCAAGCCACGCGCATGCAAAACATCATCGAAGACTTGCTCGCCCTCTCAGATATAGAAACACATAAGCCCTTGCCGGTTAGCGAAGAGTGGGTTGATATCAACGCCCTCATTAATACCATATTGCAAAGCGCCGAAGCTTTGTTGCAAGAAAAGTCTCAAGTGCTGGCGTTAGATATTCAAGCACAAGTATTACTGGCCGGTGAACAAAGCGAGCTGCACAGCTTATTTTCCAATATTATTTTCAATGCCATTAAATACACGCCGGATGCGGGCACCATCACGGTGCGCTGGTATCAAGAAGGCGAGCAAAAAATATTTTGCGTGCAAGACACCGGTATTGGCATTGAAGCAAAATATATTCCGCGCTTAACCGAACGCTTCTACCGCGTAGACAAAGGTCGCTCGCGCAACAGTGGCGGCACAGGCTTAGGCTTGGCCATCTGTAAGCACGTTTTAATACGCCACCACGGTAGCTTAGAAATTGAAAGCGAAGCTGGACTGGGCTCAACTTTTCGCTGTGTATTCACGCCAAGCAAGCAAAAGTCTCCGCTAGAAGAAGGCAAACAAGAACAAGTTGTTACCATTTTATAAAGTAAGGGTGAGAGCCACAACACAACGAACAACCTATACTATTTAAGAGAAATTATCCCATGAAAAAATGCTTACTTCTCCCCCTTATTTTAATTTACACCAGCCTGCAAGCCCTCAGCATTACCTCGCCTGCCTTCAAACCTCACACGCTTATTCCAGTACAATACGCGCTGTGCCAAGCCGATGGCGCCAACAAACGTCGCCTGGCCGCAGATATTAGCCCTGCGTTAAATTGGCAGCACCTCCCATTCGGTACAAAATCCCTCACGCTACTGGTGGCCGACCCCGATGCACCACAATCGCTACACACCAATATAAAAGACCAATGGATTAAAAAATACAGCCCACGCCAAACGGTCTACCATTGGGTGCTGATTGATATTTCAACCACATTAACCGGCCTACCACAAGGCGCCGGCTCAACTGGTTACCAACCTAGCGGTAAACCCATCGGCCAAACTCATTACGGCATCACCGGCAAAAATATTGTTAGCTACATGAACAAAGAAAGTTTAGAAAGTCTAGGCAGCTACAAAACATCAATACAATTTGGTGACTACGACGGCCCATGCCCGCCTTTCAACGACATGAAAAAACACCGCTACCAATTTACACTCTACGCCCTTAATGTGCCCAGCTTACATTTGCGTCATGACGGTAACTTTACCGGCCTAGAAGTGATACAAGCGATGAAAAGCCATGTGCTGGGCAAAACCATGTTAACAGGGCTATACTCCACGAATCAAAAATTGTTATCTAAAAAGCAAGCCAAGAAGCTTAGCCGCGAAGCCTAGGTGCTCGTTATTTTTTATAAATTTAAATACCAATAATAAAAGGTGTGATGAATGAAAAAATTGTTTATAGCAAAAGCCGTCGGGGGTGAAATCAAAATATTTACTCGGATAACGACAATGCCTGGATCTAAGGTTGACTATGAGCCATGGTCACTGGAGTCAATGGCTAAAGCCAAAATAATGCGCGAACCTCTGGGGCTTTATTTTTTACTGGGCGCGAATATAGACCAAGTGGGATTGGCTGAGTTGTTACAAAGCGGAGAATGGTTTAAATTTAACGTAATTTTACTGGCTTTTTATGGTGCTGCAATCCAAGAAATAGAGTGTGGAGGGGCTGACGAAATGCTAGGCAGCCTATATGCGCTAGTGCCATACAAAACTATTCCAGGTTTGTTTGAAAAGTCGCTTCATTTTGAGTCAACCGAAATTTTAAATATTGCAGATTTACCTTTATTGACGGATGCTACTATCATGCTTTTGTTTAAGTTCTTTCATAGTGAATTGATACTGCGTTTTTTAGGGGTTATTGTTACCCAGAAACTCATTCAAGATTTAGGTGCGAGGCGTTCAGCATTAAGGTTGGGTCTCAACTGTGTTTATAAGGTATTTATAAGTAAGGAAACACCTGCAGGGATATTTGATGAAAATGACTACAAGACTCTACAGCAGTGGGATCATAAAATAATTGAATTTGGATTCGGACCGGTAATAGAAAGTAAGCATTTTAAGAACCCAAAGTTTGAGGCCTATGCTAAAAGTATCGAAGGGACTATAGTCAATTTGTTGGGTGGTGTTCTAATTCTTGAATTTCCCTTTTTTTGCACAGAAAACAGTATGCTATCGATGGCGCTCGATTTACATAAATATGTGCGTTTGTTTAAAATATTGTTGGCTAAGGGCTCACCAGTACATACTGTTTGGCTAAGGTTGAATGCTAAAATAGATTTCATGGCGAACAAACGTTTTAAGAAACTTTGTTCTGAGAGTACTTTAGTGGAGCTAAAGTCGTCTGTAGTCAAGATAAACTCTTCTTTGATCCGTATGTGCCTTACGCCTCCTTATATTTCTTTAGCGTTGGGTGAAAGGTATTTAGAAGTCTTTCGTTATCGCCGCAAAAATGATGATGAGCGTTACGAACCGGATCTTGTTTTTGATGAATATTTATCGGCTGTAACTCATACGAATGATCCGGGAAAGCCGAAGGCTTTATTGTTTCGAGATAGATATCCGACGTGTAAAGTGGTCGACCCTTTTGATTCTGTTAATGCAGAACAGGCGCGCAAATTTTTCTGGGCTAGTGATGACAGTACCTTTGACGGTAATTTTAATGGAATTGGCAACAGTGATTTATAGCCTATAACAATCAATTGAAAATTTCACGCAATACTTATAGCGAATAAATTTTTTTTATGTACTTGGCATGCATTAAATACGGGCGTTGTTAATTTATAAACGCTATGTTAATGTTGCGACAAGATAATTCCTAGAAAAATTGATGAGAAAAATATTTGTTTCACTGTTGCCTTCCGGCCAGTTGAATGTGTTTACTAAAATACGTTATGAAGTGGAGCGGGAACTCTACACCTATGAAGCTTGGCGAGACGCCGATAGGATTATCTCAAAAATAAATAAAACCCCCATAGCGCTTTATTTTTTAATTGAAGCCAAAACGACTCTGCAAGCATTATTCAAGCGTGTTTTAGTAGAAAGCCTGAATTCATACAACGTTAAAATGATCGCATTCTACGGGGCCGAATCAGGCCAGGTAATACAGCCTTACAAAATAATTCCAGGGTTGTTTCCGTATACCACCTTACTTGATGCTCAATCCATATTGTCTTTGGAAACATTACCTTTGCTTCAAAGCAAAGCCGTTACTGCTTTTCTTACGTATTTCACCGGGCTGCGTGTGATTGTGCGTTTTGTGGGGGTGAAGGTTCAGCATGATTTCGCAAAAAGTCTAAGCGTATACAAACAAGTCATATTGCTAGGTTTGAATTGTATTTATATTAGTACAGATATTAAAGATACACAGTATGCACTGCTTAACGAACAACATTACCAGCAACTACAGCGTCACCCAATAATTGAGTTTGGCATTGGCTTGATACAAGATTTAGCGGGACTAACCTTGAGAAATTATTCTGAGAGTATTGGCTCGATACATTTACATCACCGGGTTATTATTGAGTTAACCAGTGCGAGGGTTGAAATGCTGAGCGTTTCAACCCTGGTTTTTAAAACGTTGCTAAAACACAACTTGCAAGTGAAAACCATCTGGTTGCGACTGGGCAGTCGAATGACCGAGAGAACGCATAATGAATATAAAAAACTTAATTTCAAAATTTGGTTTGATGACGTGAAAAAAAATTTTTACGAATGTGTTCAAGCAAGCAAGCCAAGAATTCACTTTACCCTACCTTTTTTAAATAACACTATAGCAAAACAATATAAGCTATCATCTTTAGGCGGTACACATAGCTATGATGAATATTTACCCGCGGTAACCTTGTTATACGATTACCCGGGAAATTTTTCTAGGCAGAGTCTTTGGGGTGAGGTTTATGGCGGTGAGTCCGGCGTGGATCCCTTTGTAGAAGAAAGGCCCCTGTGCTACGATAGTACTATCATGGATAGAGCTTTATAGGAGTTCATTATGCAACGTTTAAAACAAAAAATCATTTTCATCACCGGCGCCTCCAGCGGCATTGGCAAAGCCTGCGCCGAGCAATTTGCCTCGGCAGGCGCCAAGGTGATTCTAACCGCACGCCGTAAAGCACGCATTGAAGCCTTAGCCGTGCAACTACAAGAAACTTATAAAGTCGACACCCTCGCTGTAGAGCTCGATGTGCAAGACAAACAAGCCGTGAAAGCTTGCATCAACAACTTACCCAAACAATGGCAAGCCATTGACGTGTTGGTAAACAATGCCGGGCTAGCATTGAGCAGTGATGTTTTTCAAGAAGCAGAGCCCGATGATTGGGACGTGATGATCGACACCAACATCAAAGGCGTGTTATACGTTTCGCGAGCCGTGGTCAGCGGCATGCTCGAACGCGGTCGTGGCCACATTATCAATATCAGCTCCATCGCTGGCTACGAACACTACCATGGCGGCAATGTTTATTGTGCCACCAAACACGCCTTGCGCGCCATCAGCAAATCCATGCATATCGATTTACTGGGCCAAAACATACGCGTCAGCGATGTTGCCCCAGGCTTAGTCGCCACTGAATTTAGCGAAGTGCGCTGGAACGACAAACAGCGCGCCGACGAATTCTACAACAGCGTCACTCCACTACAACCCGACGACATCGCCGACGCAGTCGTCTACTGCGCCAGCCGACCAGAGCATGTTGACGTGTCACAAATGGTGGTCATGCCTACTTCGCAAGCAGGGGCCAACCATGTCCATAAACCTGGCGAGGCACCCAAGGGGTTATTTGCGAGCAAGAAGTGAGTGTCTTTTTGAAGTCTGACATTAAATTAATGTAAAATAAAACAGATTGTCTTAATCAGCACCAGGTTCAAGTCGTCGGTTACTGAAAGGGCTATGAGGGAATGGCCTTATTATAATGTGGGGCACGTTAAGGCAGCATTAATGCTGATAAACATTTTCATGTCGATTCTCGTAAAAGCAGCATTCATCACGCCTGCACAGGTGCGGCCCTTCTACACGGCTACAAATTGTTGTAAAGCTACTCCAAAACCCTAGACAAATTCCTACACATCATTAAAATATCGTCAACCAACAGATAAAAAAGGATCCTTTATGTCTCTTAACCAAAAGCTAACCATCATAAAAACCTACTTAAATCAAAATATTATCGGGCAAGAGATCCTAATCGAACGTTTACTTATTGGCTTGCTCGCCAACGGCCACTTATTAGTGGAAGGTGCCCCAGGCCTTGCCAAAACCAAAGCCATCAAAATCCTCGCGGGTTGTGTTGAGGGTGATTTTCAACGGATTCAATTCACCCCCGATTTATTACCCGCCGATTTAACCGGCAGTGATGTTTTCCGCCCACAAGACGGCAGCTTTCAATTTCAACAAGGGCCACTGTTTCACAATGTGATTCTCGCTGACGAAATTAATCGCGCCCCGGCAAAAGTGCAATCGGCCCTACTAGAAGCGATGGCCGAGCAACAAATTAGTGTGGGTATGCACACCTATCCCATGCCAAAATTATTTATGGTCATGGCCACACAAAACCCAATTGAACAAGAGGGCACTTATCCGCTGCCCGAAGCCCAATTAGATCGTTTTTTACTGTATGTAAAAATTGGTTACCCCGATGCCGAGGCCGAAAAGCGCATTTTGCAACTCAACCGCCAAGAAGCCCAGCAAGTCGATTTAGGCCCCGTACCTAAGCTAAGCCAAGCCGACATATTCGCCATGCGAGCAGCCATTTTGCAATTGCACATGAGCGATGAAGTTGAAGAATATTTGGTGCAATTGGTTATGGCGACTCGCCACCCCGAAAAATATCAAAGCGCCTTAGCGCAAAAAATTGAGTTTGGCGCCAGCCCACGTGGCACCATTGGCTTAGATCGCGCTGCCCGTGCCCATGCTTGGTTGCACGGCAAAGATTTTGTGGCCCCCAGCGATATTCATGCTGTGATTCATGATGTTTTACGTCACCGTTTGATTTTATCGTTTGAAGCGCAGGCGCAAGGTGTGAGCAGCGACGACGTGATTGATGACATATTAAACTTGGTCGCCGTACCGTAAGAGGTGAGCATGAATAATGGCGTGACGGTTGATTTAGCAGAACTCATTGGCTTACGCTTTAGCGTGAGTAAATTGCACTTGTTTTCACCGTTAAAAACATCGCAGCAGCAAAGCGGCACCAAAACTTCCAGCCACCTAGGTCGCGGGATGGATTTTGCCAAAGTGCGCCCCTACCAAGCGGGTGACGACGTGCGTCACATCAACTGGCGCCTCACCGCTCGCACCGGTAAACCCTTTAGCAAAGTCTATCAAGAAGAGCGCGAACGTCCGGTCTATGTTTTGGTCGATCAATCTGCCAGCATGCGCTTTGGCACGCGCAACTGTTTCAAAAGTGTGCTCGCCGCCCGCATTGCCGCACTCATTACTTGGGCGAGCCTGCAACACAACGATCAAATTGGCGGCACGGTGTTTACCGATACGCAGCTGCAAACCATAAAGCCAAAGCGCCAGCGAAAAACCGCGCTACAATTTCTCGATGCCATTGTCACCGTCAGCCAAGCCAGCACACAAGCCGGCACCGACAATCAATTAACCCGCAGCTTAAAAAACTTGCAGCGCAACATTCATGCCGGCAGCATTGTGGTGTTAATTACCGATGGCATGCAATTGAATGCTGAAAATAAAATCTTAATACAAGGCCTAAGCCAACACAACACGGTGCTGTGCATCATGCCCTTCGACCCTATTGAACGCGCCGCGCCGAAGAAAAATTTATTTCACTTCACTGATGGTGAAGCACAATTAGAATTTGATGGTTACGGCAAGCAAGCTATTTTGGCCTACCAACAACTGTTCACCACGCGTTATGATGCGCTGGTACAACTAAGTCAACAATGCCGTCTGCAATTGTTGCCATTAGCCACTAACGCTAATTTGATTGATGAATTAAATAAGGTGCGAATGTAATGGCGCCAAATTTATTAAAACAACTACATGATATTCATCTACCCGTCCCTATTGGTTGGTGGCCGCTTGCGCCGGGCTGGTATCTTGTTTTAGCACTGGTGCTGTGTGGCATAGGTTTTGCCGGTAGGTACTTATATAAAAAACAGCAGCGTCGCCGTTTTTACCAACGAATTTTACAAACCTATCATCAGCAAACCACGCTCGCTAGCGCAATGGTGTTGCTAAAACGCGTTGCCACATACACCTATCCGCAGGAAAATATTGCTGCCTTGCAAGGTCAAGCCTGGCTAAACTTTTTAATGCGCACCGCGAAAACATTTCAACTTAGCACCGCCGAACAAAAAAGCTTGCTCGATGCACCGTATCAAAAAAATGTTAACGATGAATCCGCACTGCTTAAGCGCCTAGAAACCTGGCTGGAGCAACAACGATGATACACATGGCCTACCCATGGATTTTTATTTTATTACCGTTGCCCTGGCTAATTCGTCACTTCATTCCCAAGGCAACCAGCGCCCAGCAAAGCGCGTTGCAAATACCGTTCTTCAAGCAAATGCAACAAGCCCTGCAAAGCCTTAACAGCACCGGCGGTTCATTGCAGCGGCGTTGGCGCGTTACCGGTTTGCTAACTGTTATTTGGCTCTTGCTACTCACCGCCGGCAGTGGCTTGCAATGGTTAGGTCAGCCGGTAGAGTTGCCACGCAGTGCGCGCAACATTATGATCGCGATTGATTTGTCGGGCTCCATGCAAACCCCAGACATGAAAATTGACGGCCAATACCTAAGCCGGATTGCGGTGGTAAAACAAGTGGCGAACGAATTCATTGCCCAGCGTGCTGGAGATCGTGTTGGGTTATTATTATTTGGCACTCACGCCTATTTGCAAACTCCACTCACGTTTGATTTAAAAACCGTGCAACAAATGTTAAACGATGCCACGGTTGGTATTGCCGGCCTGCAAACCGCCATTGGTGATGCAGTGGGTTTAGCCATTAAACGCTTAATGAAATACCCCAAACAAAATCGTGCCTTGGTGTTAATGACCGATGGCGGCAACAACGCCGGCATCGCCGATCCGATTACCGCCGCAAAAAAAGCCGCGCAACTCGGCATTAAAATTTACACCATTGGTTTAGGTGCCAACCGCTTAGTCGTCAATGGCATGTTCGGCCCACAAGTGGTGCACCCCTCCAGCGATTTAGATATTAACGGCTTAAAACAAATGGCAAAAATCACCGGCGGCAAATTTTTCCGTGCCGAAAACGGTGCGGCGTTAAAACAAGTGTACCAACAACTAAACCAACTCGAGCCGGTTAACGCCGACAAAGTTACCCTACGGCCCGTCACGCCGTTGTATCCTTACCCACTCGGTTTACTGTTGTGTTTATGGCTAGTGTCTTTACTCAGCCAACAAGCACTAAGGTGGCGCGCATGATGTTGCATTGGATACGCCCAGACTGGTTTTGGCTGTTACTGCCCGTAATCGCAACCGCCGGCTTATTGCTGCGTCAACAACACAGTGCCTCAGCATGGAAAAAATATTGTGACCCACACCTGCAACCTCACGTGCTGCAAAACACCGGCACACAGAGGGTACGCTGGTGGTGGTTTTGGTTTAGTCTTTGCTTGTTAAGCAGCATTATTGCCATGGCTGGCCCAAGCTGGCAACGCTTATCAACCCCGGTCTATCGCACTGCGAACGCGCGCGTTATAGTGTTGGACTTGTCAAACTCCATGCTCGCCAACGACTTGGCCCCGAACCGTCTTGCACGGGCTAAATATAAAATCCTCGATTTATTGCGCGCCACCCAAGAAGGCCAAACCGGCATGGTGGTTTTTTCCAGCCAAGCTTTCGTGGTGTCGCCGTTAACCGACGATAGCAACACCATTGCGGCGATGGTGCCCAGTTTGAACACTACCACTGTGCCCGTGCAAGGGCAAAATATTGCTGCAGGCTTACAAGCGGCACAAACCTTATTACAACAAGCCGGCGCGCAAACCGGCCAGGTTATTTTAATTACCGGCAGTCCCGTGACCAGTAATGATGAAGACGCCGCCCAGCAACTCGCTAAGCAGGCTTACCACCTAACCGTCATGGGCGTGGGCACTGAGCGTGGCGGCCCCATTCCAAAGCTGAGTGGTGGGTTTATCACCAATGCTAGCGGCGCGATTGAATTTGCTAAACTCGATTTGCCTGGCCTAGAAAATCTCGCCCACACTGGGGCGGGGCAATATGTACCTTTTACTAATAGCAATCAAGACATCAGTCGTTTGCTGGGTGAAAATGTGAAAGCCCGCTTAACCGATAAATTCAAACAAACCGAACAAGCTAAAACAGTTTGGCGCGATGATGGACATTGGTTTATTTGGCTGGCGATATTGGCTTTCTTACCTTTGATTCGGCGAGGTTGGTGGGAAAACGTGGCTTGATCATGGCCTGCAACCAGTTGATATTAAAGAGAAAATGTTTGTTTTTAGATTTTGATACATTGCACTGTAACAAATTTCTGTTTTTTGACATAGTACACTGTGTCAAAGTTTGGAAGTTTGTTACAGTCCACTATGACATGTTTTATTTAGGTTGAATGCGTAATGAGAAGAATAATTTTCTTCATGGTTTTTTTAGGAACGGTTTGTACAAGCCAGGCTATGACGTGGGCTGATCTCTGGCAGCGCCCGGATCAGCAGGCGGCTACATTATTAAAAGACCATCAGGCCAAGCAAGCGGCAGCAAAATTTCAGAATAAACAATGGCAGGCAACGGCAAATTACCGCGCGAAAGATTACCCAGCTGCGGCGAAAGAATTTGGTGCCGAAAATACGGCGACAGGCTATTACAACCAAGGTAATGCTTTAGCGTTGGCGGGTAAGACGGATGCAGCCATCACGGCTTACCAAAAATCATTAACATTACAGCCAAAATCTTCTGATGCAAAATACAACCTAAAAGTATTACAGCAACATAAAAAGCAGCAGCAAAAGCAATCATCCAACTCAAAGCAAAGCAAGCAGAAAAACCAGCACAAGAAGCAACAATCAAAATCGTCCTCATCACCCCAAAAAAAATCAAATGGGAAAGCGAAGCAAAATCCACAAAACAAACCGTCGCAACAGCAGGCGTCGCAGAAAAAAAACGGAAAAAATACTAAGCAACAGCAACAGCAACAGCAACAGCAACAACAGCCAGTAGGGCAAGCTAAAAAATTAGCTCAACAAACTAGGCCCATGACCGCAGCAGAAAAGAAAGCACATTGGCAACAACAGCAAACCAAACATTGGTTGGCCAAAATTCCTGACAATCCCGGCGGGTTGTTGAAACAAAAATTCTTGCGCGACTACCAGCGTCGCCAACAGGAGAAATAATATGGTTACTTTTATCCACCATTCAGCTCACAAATTACAGTGTCTACTCTTAAGTGCATTACTGTTAATCTGTGCGCAAACCGTTTTTGCTGGCGTCAGTGCCAGTGTGGATCGCACGCAGTTGAGCGTGGGTGAAAGCCTAACTCTCACTATCACCAAACCCAGCAGCGATACCCAGGTTAATTTGCAAGCACTTAATCAAGACTTTGAGGTTTTTGGCACCAGCACCAGCAGCTCCACCACTATTTACAACGGTAAAATGAGCTCTAATTATCAAACCGTCACCACGCTGATGCCAAAACATGCCGGCACGGTGACCATTCCTGCTTTAACCGTAGGCAGCGAACACACCCAGCCGATTACTATTAACATAGCAAAAACAACGGCTACAAGCGCAGGTGGCGAGCATGGCAATATCTTTATGCGTGCAAGCGTAACCAATAAAAACGTCTACATAAACAGCCCAATCATTTACCATTTGAAACTCTATTTTGCGGAAGAAATTCAATCGGGCAGCCTTATCCCCGCTAAGCCCAAAAATTTTGATTTGCGCCCCTACGGCCAGCAGCAAAATTATTCAGCTCAAATTGAGGGCAAAAAATATCAGGTTATTGAGCAGCAATATATGCTGACTCCCAAGCAAGCGGGTAAAGCCATCATTCCTAGCATGGGCTTCCAAGGTCAAGTCGTTAGTGGCAACAACAATAGCTTTTTTTCTTTTCCCAGCTCCAAAACCATTCGCATGCTGTCTAACCCTATTAATATTAATGTAAAACCCATTCCTGCTGGCGTGAATCCAGATGCTTGGCTACCTGCCAGCAAAGTGACCTTAACCAGCCAATGGTCACCTCAAGCCACCGCCTTAACGACTGGGCAGCCCATCACGCGCACGATTACCTTAACCGCTGTTGGCATTACAGCCGATAATTTACCTGATTTAACGTTCAACACGCCCAGCAACTTGAATGCGTATCCCGATCAGCCCACTACCAGTGAATCATTAGAAAATGGACAGCTGGTTGCCACAAAAACCTACAAAATAGCCTATATTCCCACTCAAATTGGGCAGGTGAAATTTTCCAAGATTAGCGTGCCATGGTGGAATAGCCTTACCGATAAACCTGAAGTGGCTCAAATCGCCGCACAGCAATTTTTGGCAAAAGCAGGCAAAGTTTTGCCCAGCTTAGGCATGCCGACAACAACAAGCGCTATTGCTGCCAATCATTCTACCGGCAATATGGCTGCAATGACCTCAAGCAGCCAGGGCAATGTGCTGTGGAAAGTCCTAACGGCATTGTTTGCTTTGCTTTGGTTGTTGACATTGCTTATAGGCTATCTAAAGCGTCGCCCAGCACGCACTGTTGATACCAAAGAAATCATTATGCCTTTCCAGAGTTCCACAAAAGTACTATTAAAGAAAATTCACCAAGCCTGTCAAGCGAACGACTCTGCAGCCATTCAAGCCGCGTTGCTCATTTGGGCGAAAGAAAAATGGGACAACAACAGCCTCTTAAGCTTAGGGGAGCTGTCTGAATTGTTAGCAAATCCTGCGTTAACAAAGGCGTTAACGGCCTTAGAAAAATCCCTCTACACACAAGCTGACTATGATAATGGCACACAGCTTTGGAACTTATTGCAAGCCTATCTACAGCAACAGCCAACATCCGCCGCAGCAAAAGATTTGCCCGATTTATACCCCAGCTAGGCCTGAAGTTCAATCACAATTTTAGGCTGTTGAGGCTTACAGAGTGGGCTAAGAAGATGCTATAATTTGCGCCACAGGATTATAACTTCAGGATTTTATACATGACACCCAATCAGATTATCGCCACCGAACTCAACGTTAAACAAGAGCAGGTTGATGCCACCGTTGCCATGCTTGATGGTGGCGACACGGTGCCCTTTATTGCTCGTTATCGTAAAGAAGCCACCGGCGGTTTAGATGATACACAGTTACGCCAGTTAGAGGAGCGCTTAGGTTATTTGCGTGAATTAAATGAACGTCGCGATACGATTTTGCAATCCATTAAAGAGCAAGATAAGTTATCACCTGAATTAGAGCAACAAATTAAAGCCGCCGACACCAAGGCGCGTTTGGAAGATTTATATCTACCGTACAAGCAAAAACGTCGCACCAAAGCTCAAATTGCCCGCGAAGCAGGCTTGGAGCCATTGGCCAATAGTTTATTAGCAGACCCCACGCAAATTCCAGAAACGCTAGCCGAGCAATATCTCAATAGCGAATTTAAAATTGAAGAGGCTAGCCAAGCTTTAGACGGCGCCCGCCAAATTTTAATGGAGCGCTTTGCCGAAGAGGCCGATTTAATCAACATATTGCGTGAGCATGTTTGGCAGCACGCCGAGCTATGCAGCAAAGTGGCTAAAGACCAAGAAGAGCCAGGCAAAAAATTCAAAGATTATTTTGACTATCACGAAGCTTTAAATAAAGTACCTTCACATCGTGCCTTGGCTATTTTTCGCGGCCAAAAAGAAAGCTTCTTACGCGCAAATATTAATTTTAGCGATGACACGCATGAAACACACTGCATTAACTCAATTGCCCAACAGTTTAATGTGGAGCAACAAAGTCGCGCCGCCGATGCCTGGTTATGGCAAACAGTAGAGTGGACGTGGAAAATAAAATTAAAATTAAAAATTGATGTCGAGTTATTAATGCGCCTGCGTGAAGCCGCTGAAATTGCTGCGATTGACGTTTTTAAAGATAATATGAAAAACTTATTAATGGCAGCCCCTGCAGGTAAAAAAGTCACCTTGGGTTTAGATCCTGGGTTTCGCAGTGGCGTTAAAACAGTGGTGGTTGATGATACCGGCAAGTTGTTAGCGCATACTATTATTTACCCGCATCAGCCGCAACAGGCATGGGACAAAGCGTTGCTAACCTTAGCAACGCTTTGCCAACAGCATAAGGTTAACTTAATCAGCATTGGTAATGGCACCGCATCTCGTGAAACCGAAAAATTAGCCAGTGAGTTAATTAAAAAATATCCAGAAGCTAAGCTGACTTCAATTGTTGTATCGGAAGCTGGCGCCTCGGTTTATTCCGCATCAGAGCTTGCTGCCAAAGAATTTCCCGATTTAGATGTTTCTTACCGTGGTGCAGTCTCTATTGCGCGGCGCTTACAAGATCCGCTGGCAGAATTAGTGAAAATTGATCCTAAAGCTATTGGAGTAGGGCAGTACCAACATGACGTTAATCAAGTCAAGCTGGGTTACAGCTTAGAAGCCGTGCTAGAAGATTGCGTTAATGCGGTTGGCGCTGATGTGAATACGGCCTCAGTTCCATTGCTAAAAAGCATTGCCGGTTTAAATGAAACGGTTGCAAACAACATTATTCAATACCGCGAAACCAATGGCCGCTTTGCCAGCCGGGAAAGCATTAAAAAAGTTCCGCGCCTAGGTGATAAAACCTTTGAGCAGTCTATCGGATTTTTACGCATTATTGATGGCGACAATCCACTCGATGCTTCGGCAGTGCATCCGGAAACCTATTGCGTGGTTGATAAAATATTAAAAGCGGCAGGCAGTAGTATTAAAGACTTAATGGGTAATAGCCAAGCGCTCAGCGGCTTAGCGGCTAAAGATTTTGTGACCGATGCTTTTGGTGAAGTTACCATTAAGGATATTTTTGCTGAACTAAAAAAACCAGGCCGCGATCCACGCCCAGAATTTAAAACCGCGACCTTCAAAGAAGGCGTTGAAACGTTAGGTGATTTAAAACCAAATATGCGTTTAGAAGGCGTGGTCACCAATGTGACCAACTTCGGTGCGTTTGTAGATATTGGCGTCCACCAAGATGGCTTAGTGCATGTTTCACAATTGGCCGACAAATTTGTGGATGACCCCAGCAAGGTTGTCAAAGTAGGACAAATTGTAAATGTGAAAATTTTAGAAGTCGATTTGGCCCGCAAGCGAATTCAGCTGACCATGAAAATGGGTGAGTCGGTGGCCAAAGCAAAATCTACCGATAAACCAAGAGCGGCAAAAAACACACAAAGCACACCACCTAAGGCTAAACCCTCAGTTAAAGGGGGCTTTGCAGACCTTTTACAAAACGCGTTGAAATAATTTGAGCGACACCGAGCAACTCAGTTTAAGTGGAATTGTTGAGCGAATCACTTTCCACAATGCAGAAAATGGGTTTTGTATTTTGCGCGTCAATGTACCCGGTGAACGCGATACCGTGACAGTAGTGGCTAGCCTTGCAGAAATTAATGTAGGCGAAAGCATTGATTGCCTAGGAGATTGGATCACCAATAAAACCTATGGCTTGCAGTTTAAAGCTGAACAAATAAATGTGGTGCTGCCGCAAAACTTAGATGGCATGCATAAGTATTTAGCCTCAGGAATGATAAAAGGCATTGGTGCACGCTACGCAAAGCGTTTAATCAAAAAATTTGGTTCAGATGTGTTTGATATTATTGAACACAATCCCGAACGGCTAAATGAAGTTGAAGGCTTCGGCGCAAAACGTATTGAGCAAGTCACGCAAGCTTGGGATGAGCAAAAATCTATTCGCGATATCATGGTGTTTTTGCAATCGCATGGCATTGGCGCAAACCGCGCGGTGCGCATTTTTAAAACTTATGGCACCGATGCGATTAAGATTGTGAACGCCGATCCTTATCGCCTAGCTTTAGAGGTTAACGGCATTGGTTTTAAAACCGTTGACGCCTTAGCCGAAGAGTTGGGCATTGCAAAAGATGCCCCGGTTCGCGCCCAAGCCGGTGTGCGACACGTGCTTCAAGGCTTAACCCAGCACGGCCACTGCGCTGTGCAGCACACAGAATTGGTTAAGCAGGCAACAGGCCTTTTGCAAATTTCTGCTCCCTTAATTGAAGAAGCCATCACGCATGAAGTGAGCCACAGCCGGCTTATTGCTGAGGACATTAATGAGCAAGCGTGTCTGTTTTTGCCGCAGCTGTTTTATGCCGAGCAAGCTGTTGCAGGTTATTTAAAGAATTTATTAGCCGAAGCAATTCCCTGGGGCGAGCTAGAGGCAGAAAGTTTACTACCAGACATTGAGCGCAAAACAGGTTTAATCTTATCAGCCTCGCAAACTGCCGCGCTCATCACAGTAGTTAAACACAAAATTTCAATTATTACCGGCGGCCCCGGCGTGGGTAAAACCACTATCGTTAATACCCTAATCAAAATGCTGCAAAGCAAACGTATGGGTGTGAAATTATGCGCACCAACCGGCCGAGCAGCTAAACGTTTACAAGAAACCACTGGCTTAAATGCAACCACCATACACCGCTTATTAGAATTTGACCCTGCTACCAATGGTTTTAAACACGATTCCGATAACCCTTTAAAACTCGACGTATTAATTATTGATGAAGCTTCAATGCTAGACATCAACCTCACCAAAAGCTTACTTTCTGCGGTGCCACCTCACGCGGCGATTGTTTTTGTGGGCGATGTCGATCAGTTACCCTCGGTAGGCCCAGGCCAAGTGCTGGCAGATTTAATTAATTCAAACGCAATTATCACCGTGCACTTAACCGAAATATTTCGTCAAGCAGACAGCTCAAAAATAATTGTTAATGCCCACCAAATTAATGCCGGGAACATGCCGCTGGAAAATGATCCTAATGGTGATTTTTTTACTTTATATGCCGACACGCCAGAAATGATTCATGATAAATTAGTTGAGCTGATAAGCGAGCGCATTCCCAAACGCTATGATTGTGATCCCATTCGCGACATTCAAGTTTTAACGCCCATGAACCGCGGCGGCTTAGGCGTAAAAGCGTTAAACGTTGCCCTACAAGCTCTATTAAATGGCAACGCCCATCCAAAAATAGAACGCTTTGGCCAAACCTACGCCACCGGTGATAAAGTTATTCAAACCATTAACAATTACGACAAGGAAGTGTTTAATGGAGACATCGGCGTAATCGATCGGATAGATGAACCCAGCAGCGTGTTGTGGGTGAATTACGAACAGCGCAATATTGCATACAGCTTCAACGAACTAGACGAGCTCAGTTTAGCGTACGCAACCAGCATTCACAAAAGCCAAGGCAGCGAATACCCAATAGTGGTGATGCCGCTATCAACCCAGCATTACACTTTATTGGCACGCAACTTACTTTACACCGGCGTAACACGCGGCAAAAAATTAGTGATTCTTATTGCTCAAAAAAAGGCGGTGGCAATGGCGGTGCAGCGCAGCGAAAGCCAGCAGCGGTTGACTAATCTTGCGGTGCGGCTTAATGGTTGATTTAGAAATTTAAAGTTTAGTCACTTCAAGTCTATATAAATTACAAGCATATTAATAATAAGCATTTTCTCTCATTAACAAGTGTGAAATTATCCGAGCTGACCTGGGGCTTTCTTACTTTCGCGCCCAATAAAATTTCTGGGCGCGATGAAGATTGCATCGACTTATATAGCGCGTCTTGAAGCGTGGACATTTATTGCATAGCCTCAAGACTTATTAATTAACTTTTCTCAATAATCCTTTTTAACAAAGGCTGCACCGGCCGGTAATTGTTGGGGTAAATGGCGCTAAAAGTATTAATTTGTGCGTAAGAAGCATGGGCTGGGGTCGTTAATACATACCACTGTATGCCTTCAGTGCAGGGTGGCGTTGTTAACGATCCTTTGAAATGGTAATACGATAATTTTTGGGGTAATAAGTTAGTAAGATTTATTTTTTGCTTAAGTGTGATGCTCTTACCCGAGCGCTTAGGCATTTTCTTCCAGATCTTGGCAAGAAAAGGATTGGCCTGACCTGATTTGAAAAATATACCAATCACAGCAAATTCACCCTCTTTGCTTTGGGTCACGATGTGCGCTTCCATAGGATAGTGCTTGTGGTTAATAGTGGTTTCAGAGAAATGGTGAAAATGAAATTGCAAGACACGGTAGGTTTTGTTACCAATGGTTAAGGTGTTTGTGGTGAGGGGAACAATTTTTATTGTATGACCATTATTTGTAACACGCATGGCAGTTGGAATAAAATGTGTTTTAATTGCGGGCAAGTCTTGCTTGGTAATCACCTCGCTAGGGGATATATTAATTGGTGTTTGCTCATACCCCTTAGCGCAAAGTGGGAATTTTTTAGCCCAGTGCATTGGGCCATTGGTGAGAGTATAGCCCCAAGTACTAGCCACTGCGCTTGAGCTTAAAATAACTAAAAACAGAGACGCTAAATATTTTTTCACACGGACACTCCTTTGATTTACAATTTTAAACGATTATACAATATTATTCAGAAGAAGCTACTGTCTGTATTTGTAATAGCACTCTAGCAACGTGATGGTGACGCAACAATCAATTTCGCTTTTACAATAACGATACGGGATGCTGTAATAATCGTGCTCTACATGAACGTGATAGTCGATTTTCACCCGAACTTTTTTACAAGTGTAAATAGATCAGGTGAGCACTTTGGGAGGAATATACACCTTATTATCTAAGCGTCGAGCTTGCATAAGAAAATTGCTTTTTGAGCATCTCATCGTGATCCATTTTTTTAAAACGCCCTTCTGGAATGTACTGTTCATATAGATACGCTAAATCACCAGATAAATAGATAGGTAACTCAAGTTTTGACAGTTCATCAATTTTTTTGACATGTTTATAAATATTTTTAAAACTCTGTGCAATAATTTCAGAGGATTTTCCAGCCTTAGTAGCGAGCTCTTTAACAATGACAGCCGCTTGGCTGTAAGCATTTATATAATCATCATAAACATGAGTTGTTATTAAATTAAGATCGGACTTATAGTGAGCAAGAAGCTTGTCAGATAATAAGGTTCTTTTATCAACACCTTCTTGAACGTTTATTGTATGCCTTAAGGCTTGGCATCCGATCCAAATATTTCCGGCATCATCAGATAGTGGGAATCCATAGCCTTGATGTTTTAAAATGGTTTTTCCTTTATCTAAGCTATAAGATAAAACAAAACCATTGGTTATTGTTATTAAAATGGCAGATATATTGGGAAGGATAGATTTATGCGTGTTATACCAATCGGGCTCTAAAATAAATTTATTAAATAGCTTTGCTCCAGCGGATATAAGCTTGGTACGTCCAGGGACATACTCATAGCAAAGTACGGATGAGTAAAAAGCAATTTTCTTTGGCGCCACGTTACCTATTACTAATTCAATTTCAGTTAGTATGTACTGCAATATTTTGTCAGGGTTTTCGATACAAAAAATAGTGTATGGCAACATAATTGATGTTGTGGTTGCATCTGTTTGATTATAAATTTGAACATAAGAAAAACTGTAATTGTTTAAAAATAATATTAAATATTCTGGTTTGGATGAGCTCGGGGCCATTTTATTCTTGTTTGTACTGACACCTTTTAGGAGCTCATCTGTTGTAACATCTAGGGCTGTTGAGAGGGCGAGTAAGCTTGATAATCTAAAATCTCTTTCACCTTTTAAAATGGGACCAAGAGTGGTCATTGGAATTCCAGCTTTATCTGAAAGATCTTTCTTGGATAGACCCTGTTGATTAAGTATTGTTTTGAGATTTTTGGAAATAAGGGCCAACTTCCTAGGTGTTTCAATTTTCTTCATTATTGTTGTGCACCTTTTGTTGAGTATAAAAATTAGTATTTGACTTAACTGACAGATGCAATTATTATACCTTAACAGGTCGCACCTTACTAGGTTTATTTGCGGAGGCGCAGAGGCCGTTAAGCGGAGTGTGATTTGGTAGGAAAAGAGTAAGCAGACTTTGACGAGACACTTACTCTTTAGATGTAAAGTTGCGTTATGGCAACCAACGAGCTGATTGTAGCCCATCACACTCGTTTTGTCATTCGCAATTTAGATAAACCATGGGTCTTCTTTGAGGTGCTCATATTAACTAAAGCAGAGGATATTATGACAAAGAAAAAATGCGTGCGTAAAGACAAAGAGACAAAAATCAAGAGTAAGCAGCCTGAATTCAAGCCTGGTAATAAGCCATATTGTCAATTTGGCAAAGAAATTCTAAACAAAAATGTCCCTTGGGATAAGGTCTTAAGCGAGATTGTTGTTAAGGGTTATTCTCCACAGGCTGTGGCATTGCAAATTGGTACTAAACTTTCGATTCTTAAACAGATTGAAAAAAAACATTTTGATAAGCTATCATTCCGAGCCGGCGCGCGAATGCTCAGCATACATTATCGTGTTTCACCTGAATGTTATTCAGATATTTAATTATCTCATTCATAACTCTTTATAACCTTCATGCGTGCTGCCAGAACAATTTTTTTGTAAAAATAATATAACTTGCACTATCAAGTACGCAAAATTGCTGATTAGCCATTCACACCCTAAAAACAAGGGCGGTAAGCCAATAATAGTGGCTGCCGCAGGGGCTGCGCCATGATGACTGGTGATATCCATGCCTTGCTCGGCAGTACCGTTAGTCGCTGATCTGTCAACAAAAATCCGGACACGATTTAGGCAACTCTATGAGCTGCCTAAAATTCAACCGGCGATAAACAATCGTAGGCCGAATGCATTCTTTTACGATTGTAATAGGTTTCAATATAATCAAAGATAGCGACCTTAGCCTGCTCACGGGTTTTAAATCGTTCATGATGTGTTAACTTGGTTTTAAGCGTATGGAAAAAACTTTCGTCAACGCTATTATCCCAACAATTCCCCTTACGGCTCATACTCTCCACAATCCCATGTGATTTTATAATATTACGATGGCTGATAGAAGCGTATTGGCTGCCTCTACCCGTGTTCCAAATCAAACCCGCTTGAGGTTGTCGCTGCTGCACGGCCATCAACAAGGCATCATTAACTAATGCCGCTTTCATATTGCCATCCATTGCCCAGCCAACCACTTTTCTTGAGAATAAATCAATAACGGTTGATAAGTACAACCAACCTTCCTGTGTGTGAATGTAAGTAATATCGCCCACGTAAGATTTATCTGGCTTTTCTTGTGTAAATTGGCGGTTTAGAATATTGTTGGCTATCGGTAAGCGATGCTTTGAGTCGGTGGTCATTGTAAATTTACGCTTTGCTTTACAATACAGTGCTTGGGCTCTCATCAAGCGACAGACGCGACGAAGGCTAACGGTATACTCTTTCTGTAAAAGTGCATGGCGTATTCTACGGCTACCATAGCGGCATTTGTGCGCAAAAAATATTAACTTAATATGCCCTGATAGCTCAACATTTCCCTGAGCTCTGGGCCCCATCTCGGTTTGAGAACACCAAGCATAATAGCTACTTTGGGTCACTTTCAATAACCGACACATGACTTTTATCTTGAAGCTATCTCGTTCTGCGCTTATCCAAGCACACTTCACAGGGTTTCTTTCGCGAAGTATGCGGCGGCTTTTTTTAATATGTCACGCTCCTCAAGTAGCCTGGTATTTTCTTTTTTTAGGCGACGGTTCTCGTCTAGTAAATCCTTATCGGTTGATTTGGATTTTGAGGCTTTGGTTTACGGAGTATATTTTTTTATCCAGCCGCGTAGTGTCATCACATTCACGCCCAGCTCTTCAGCCGTTCGCTTGATTGACTGTTCGATGCTGACCGCTAGCTTTGCTGAGGACTTTTTAAATTCTATTGGATATTGCGTCGTTTTTCGGGTACTCATTTTGGACTCACCTTCGCTCGTACTTAGTGTACATTAGGTGTCCGGATTAGTGTAACCAGATCACGGCACTCGGGCGATTAAAATCGGCACATAAAGCCTTTGTGGAGGTTTGTGCTGCAAAAGAGGTTAATCATGAACATTTAATTAAATGGTTTGAAATTGATAAGGCATTGCCTATGATGAGTGAGTATTTATCACTGGCGCCTGAAGAGGATGAAGAGCTTTATTTAATGATTAAGACTGGGCTGATTGAGTTGTGGGAGAAGTAATAAAATTTTTTCTCTTGCTATTTAAACAATATACAGTTAAAAGTTAGGATGAATTTTTAATTATTTGGAGCTGACATCGTGGTGGACTCACCTCAAAAATTGTATCGTTTTTTTTCATTGCCAGGAGACATCACTGATTTGCTCGCTAGAGATAATATCGATGTTACTGAGGAAACAACCATAGAGGATGTTTTAACACAGCGTGTTCAGCTACAAGAGAAACTCAATAAAGAAATTTTTCCTGATCCTAATCTAAAACAGCAAAAAATTATCGAGGAAAGTCTTAATTTTCATAAACTACCTGAGCCCTATTTTAGTCTTTATAAAATTAATTATTTGCTTAATAAAGAATTACTCTGGGTGTCCAAGTTAGGTGTATTAAATGATATCTCTGAATATACTAAATGGACGACAGGTCAAAAAATAGAAAATTTAGCTTTAGAACAAGGCAAGAACTTATCAAAAGATGAGAGGCTGGACCTTAATAGAGACCTAGCAAAGTATGATGGTTATTTGCCTTTTAATATACTTGAGGCCGCCGATTATTATGGTGTTGTATCATTTTGTTTGGATAATGTTAATTCAACAATGTGGGCACATTATGCCAATGGCCATGCTGGTGTTTGTATAGGATTTGAGTCGTTGATTAGCTTCATTCGGGAGGAAAAATTTCATTCAGGCTATTATGTTAATGAGGACGGTACACCAGGATTGATGCATCATTGGCAGAAAATTTGCTACAAAAGTGTAACGCCAGCAATTTGGGGCGTTGAGAGCGTGGAGCACTACAAGTCTTTATATGAGGAAATGTTAAAAGAAAGCCCAGAGCTTACTAAATATCCAATTAACCATTTTTCTTTAGCAATCACTAATTCAATATTCCAAAAAGCACCGTGCTGGACCCAAGAGCAAGAACTACGCTTGTTGTTGACTGGGCTTGAAAACAATATATCATTAAATAAATTTATCGACCTTGCTGAAAAGAAACCTTACCTTTCACTTTCAGATTTGTATTTTGGACTCAATGTTAAAGATGACGTGAAAAGATTGATCCGTAATAGTGTAAAGGCACAATTGAATTATTGGCAATCGACTCCAAAGGGCGGGAGCTTTGATATTAAATTTGTCAAACTTTAACTAATTGTAAAGCCCCCTCCAATATCTACACTGTGTCTACATGAGGAGCTTGAATTCTTAAGTCGAGCAGTTAACTCTTTGATTTAAATGGTGGCCAGAGCTGGAATCGAACCAGCGACACGAGGATTTTCAGTCCTCTGCTCTACCGACTGAGCTATCTGGCCATTTACTGACAATGCTGAGCATTGGTGGACAAGAGCCGCGTATTAAACCGTTTTCTTGGTGATATGTCAAGAAAAAGCTGGGCTTTGAAAACTATTTTAACATCATGGAGTTAGAAGCAGCGTTGCGGTGTGGCTTAGGTTGTTTGCTTGTTGTTTTTGATATCAGATCTTATAGGGTATTTATCAACCACCAACACAGATGTTTGCCTGGAGTGCGTTAGTGGTTAATATAAATGTTCAGATTGACGCGTTTATCACGAGCTTTCTGTGCCTTGTGGTTATTTGGCGTGAAAGTCTTATTTTTCAGCCGGTTAGGCAGTGGTAAATCCCTCTGGCATGACATCTTCTCCGTCAAACAAAAAGGCTTCCATTTGATCTTGCAAAAATAGTCTGGCAGCAGGTTCGGTCAAGTTTAGGCGGTTTTCATTAATAAACATGGTTTGGCGTGCGCGCCATTGGTCCCAGGCGGGTTGGCTAATTTCTTTTAAAATGCGTCTGCCTGGTTCGCCTGGTAGGGGGGCGCGTTTTAGGGCGGGGGCTAGTTTACCGAGTTTTGTGCAGTGAATTTCTTTAACGTTGCTCATAAAAGTTGTTCCAATAATTTTTTTACCGGGGCGGCTAGGCCAATGCTTTGAGTTTGGTCATACCACATGAATTGCTTTGCTTCGCTAATTTTAGAGGCAGGGAGCTGACATTGCAAGATAATTGGTGTGATATCTAAATGATAGTGGCTAAACGTATGGCGAAAACAGGGTAATGCTTCGCGGGTGTTGATGCTAACGTCGTGTTGCCAAGCCCAGCGCTCAATTTCAGCGCTTGTTTGCACTTGTGGAAAAATCCATAGGCCACCCCATAAGCCTTGTGGTGGGCGCTGTTGTAGCAACACCTCGTTTTGGGGGTTGGTGACAATTAACATGATGGTGGATTTTTCGGGTAAGATTTTTTTAGGCTTTTTGCCTGGAAAGTCGGTTTGTTGTTGCAGCGCATATGCTTGGCAATGTGATTGTAAAGGGCAGGCTGCACAATCTGGTTTGCTGCGGGTGCAAAGTGTGGCGCCTAAGTCCATCATGGCTTGCGTATAGGCGCCGGGGTGTGTTGTTGAGGTGTAGTGCTCGGCTAATTGCCAGAGTTGATCTTGCACTGCGCGCTGGCCAGGCCAGCCGGCTATGGCGCCAAAGCGTGCTAGCACCCGTTTTACATTGCCATCTAAAATAGCGTAGTTTTGCTGATAGGCAATTGCGCAAACAGCGCCTGCGGTGGAGCGGCCTATGCCGGGTAGGGCAATAATGTCATCGAATTTGGTTGGAAAATTTCCGGCAAAATCATTCGCAATTATGTTTGCCGCAGCATGCAAGTTGCGCGCGCGTGCGTAATAACCTAAGCCAGTCCATAAATGTAACACTTCATCTAGCTTGGCATTGGCTAAATCAGTAACGTTTGGAAAGCGTTGCATAAAGTTTAAAAAATAAGGAATAACCGTGGCAACTTGAGTTTGTTGCAACATAATTTCCGACACCCACACGCGGTAAGCGTTAATGTCTTGCTGCCAGGGTAGGTTTTTACGCCCGGCGGTTTCAAACCACGTTAAAACCTGTTGGGAAAATTGTGTTGCGCTGAGCGTATCAGCCAAATAATTTCCCCAAAGCTTGGCTTACGTGTTTGCTGCTAATGGCACCTTTGCTTTGCTTGTTAATAAAGTTTGCCGCTTTAGATTGTGCTTGTGCGCTCACTTGTTGTTTTTGTTGCTGCACAAATTGCTGCAAGATACCATCGGTATCAAGTTGCACAGTGGGGTTTGTTAGTGGGCCGGTAATATCCACGGGAATAAAATAGCCTTTTAATTCATCGGGGTTCGTTGAAGTAAGGTTGAGCTGGTAATTTAGCTGTTGGCTAACCAAGTTTGCCGTGCCCTGACCCTTGCCCATGAACGCGGTGTTGGTAATCAGTAAATCATTGCTGTGCAATATGCCTTGGCTGGCCGTAAAGCTCGCGCCAATATCACCGAAGCTGGTGGTGTTGTTTTTTGGCGTTGCGGGTGCGTTTTGTTTGTTGAGCAGGGCTTTGGCTTGCGCTAATTGGTTTTCGACATTTATGCCTTGTAATTGTCCATTGCTAAAGTCAATTTTGCCGTTGCCCATTAAGGCTTGGGTTAAGTCTTGCACGCTGTTGCCACTGCTACTAAAGCTCATATTGGTGTTGAGTGTGCCAGTGATAAAGTCTTTATTCATAAGATCTTGAATAAACGGTTCGGCCTGTAATTTGTTGGCGGTAAATTGTAAGGTATATTGCGGCATTGCACTTTGCACATTCAAACCTAGCTGGCCGGTGGCCGTGCCTTCGTACAAGCTAAGGCTGATGGGGGCGAGCTGCACAATGCCTTTATCGGCGCTGAGCGTTAGCTGCACATTGCTTAAATTGAGGTTATGCAAGCTCAACTGGTTAATGCCAAGCGTGCCATTAACATTCAAGCTGCGCAGCATGGCGAGCGGTAAATTAATGGGGGTGTCTTGCTTTGTGGCGGGCGTTGTTGCCGGCACCACAGGCGCTGAGGCTTTAGCACTAGCAGCAGGTATTTTGGCTGGGTTAGGCGCTGGCAGGTAATCATCCATATCAAGTTGGTTGGTGTTGAATTTGAAATTGACTGCAGGCGCTGCAAAGTTTTTAATATTAACCTGGCCGGTTAATTTGCTTGAGTCCACATTTAAGGCCAAGGGTTTAATGCTTATATTTTGCTTGTCGCCATTAAAAGCCAAATCGGTACTGATGGCTTGCAAGGCATCCGCGTTGTTAAACGTGGGTAAATTCACGGCAAAACCGGCGAGAAAATTGCGCAGGTTAAAGCTGGTAACATGTAAATCACCTTGGTAATTTAACGTGCTCTGTAAATTTTTAACCGAGATGTCGCCTTGTAGATTTAATTGGTTTAATTTAGCTTCAATTTGATTGACAGCAATAGAGTTTAAATCAGCGGTTAAATTAAATTGGCCGCTAAAGTTTAGCTTAGCCGGCTTGGCCAGGTGCGTGCCACTAACATTCATGGAAACCGTGAGGGCAAACACTTGACGCGTGCCGACATTATCGCCGTTAATATAAATGTTGCTGAGCTGATAATTCTGCTGATGTTGGCCATCTTGCCATTTCACTTGGCCATTGACCACGGTGAGGTTAGCTACGGTAAAATCTACATTTGTTGTTGCTGGCACGGGCGCGTTCACTGTGACGGCAACGGGTTGTGCTTGGTTTGTTCGGCTTGGCGCTTTAGCGGCTTGTAAATCACCCCAGTTAGTTTGCCCCGCGCTGTTGCGTATAAGATTCACATGCAGGCCGTCTAGCTCAACGTTATTGACCTCAACTTTACCCCAAAGTAGCGGCATGACTTGCACGCTAATATCAATGGTTTTGGCGCTAGCAAAAGGGGCGTTACCAAAATTAGCAGCATTGCTAAGCTCTACATCACCCACTTTAAAGCCCACCCAAGGAAAAAATGACCACGCTAATTGGCCTTTAATCGTTAAATGGCGACCAGTGTTGTCATAAACACCGGTGCTGATATTGTCTTTAAATTTGTTGGGGTCCACAAAGTGAATGAGTAGGCTTACACCAATGCCTGCTAAGACCATTAACGTGAGAATGATAATACCGAAAATTTTTACTGCTTTTGCCATTGTGTTGCTGCGCCTATGCCCATAAAATACTGACCTTAATTGTAGAGTAGGGTTAATAGATGAGCAAGCCAAATTCACCGTTTATGCGTCGGATACGCAGCTTTGTGAAGCGCGAAGGGCGATTAACGCCAGGCCAAGCGCGCGCACTAGAAAAATCATGGCCAATCCATGGCCGCGACGTGAGCATGGGGCCGCTGCCTCAAGCAAAAAATGCGGTGCTGGAAATTGGTTTTGGTAATGGTTCCAGCCTGTTGGAAATGGCGTTGGCAGCGCCTGCGCGGCAGTTTATTGGTATTGAAGTGCACCGTCCTGGGGTGGGGGCGTTGCTGATTGGCATGGCTGAAAATCAGATTGAAAATTTATTAGTTTACCAAGAAGATGCCATTGAGGTGCTCACGCACTGTGTGCCCGACGCCAGTTTGGCGCGTCTGCAATTATATTTCCCCGACCCTTGGCCGAAGAAAAAACACCACAAACGCCGCATTGTGCAGCCTGATTTCGCAGCGCTAGTGTTGCAAAAATTACAACCCGGCGGCGTGTTTCATTTGGCGACCGACTGGGAAAATTACGCCGAGCACATGCAAGTAGTGATGGACGCAGCCCCAGGTTTTGAAAACATGGCCGGAGCCGGCCAGTACAGCCCCAAACCGAATTATCGCCCGACCACTAAATTTGAGCAACGCGGGCAACGCTTGGGTCATGGGGTTTGGGATTTGTTGTATTGTAAGTCAGCGCTGGCTACATTTTAAATAAGTCGGCATGCGAACCAGTACACTCATTATTCGCATCTATACTTTCACTCCCATGTCGTCGTTGCGAGGAGCGTAGCGACGCGGCAATCTCATAAATCACACTGTAGTCTAGTAGATTGCCGCGTCGCTGTGCTCCTCGCAACGACGTACTTTCTCTCAAACGAACAAATTTAGTAACAATGAGCATTTTCTTACCAGTTTGATAAGTGATATCTCACAAAAGGGCGGGATTCATAGTGCGTACGCCCTGAGAGGTGAGCCTGTGCCTCTGTTACAAAAAAATCGCCAATAAATCATTCAAAAACCGCTCGCCTAGGGCGGTTTTTGTTAGGTGGGTGGTGCTGCGTGTTAGCAATTGCTTGTCTATTGCTTGTTGTATGCGGCCATTAGCTAATGCTAACTCAGTTTGTATGTAGCTAGGCAGGGTGTCTAGTGCTAGCGGGGCATTTAGACGCAGGCGGTTGAGCAGGTATTCAAAGGGCATTTCGTCTGGTTTGATGGGTTGTTGTGCGGCCAGCCAGCCTTGTTCGGTAGTACGTTGTAAGTAACTGGTGGGTTGGCGTACTTTGCGGGTGCGTAGCACCGAGTCTGCTAGGGTTATTTTGCCATGCGCGCCAGCGCCAATGCCTAGGTAGTCGCCAAATTGCCAGTAATTGAGATTATGCGTGCAGGCTTCGTCTGGCCTGGCGTAGGCGGAAATTTCATATTGCGCGTAGCCGTGTTGGGCCAGTAGCGCTAGACCTTCATCGTATAGGTCGGCAATTAAATCTTCATTGGGTAGACGCGGTGGTTTTTTGTAAAATACCGTATTGGGTTCTAGGGTTAGTTGATACCAAGAAATATGTTGCGGTGCAAAATCTATCGCCTGCTGCAAATCGGCCAAGCCTTGCGCAATGCTTTGTTTTGGCAGACCAAACATCAGATCGATATTCAGGCGGGTAATGCCTGCTTGGTAAATGGTTTCTATGGCTGTTTTGGCTTCATCGGCCGAATGAATGCGCCCAAGGATTTTTAAATGCTCGCCATTAAAACTTTGCACACCTAAAGATAGCCTATTAATGCCGGCGGTTTTATAGTCGGCAAAGTTATCATGCTCAACAGTGCCAGGGTTGGCTTCCATGGTGATTTCACAACCTTCTGGAATGCCCCATTGCGCATCAACGCCCTCTAATAACGTGGCTAATTGTTTTGCGCTAAATAAGCTGGGGGTGCCGCCACCTATAAAAATGCTGTGCAAAGGCCGCTTAACATCATAAGCGGCTAAGTCCTGTTGCAAATCGCGCAACAAGATTTCAATGTACTGCTCTGCAGGTAACTCTTTTGGTAACTGATGCGAGTTGAAATCGCAATAGGGGCATTTGCGCACACACCAAGGTAGGTGAATGTAGAGGCTGAGTGGCGGTTGATTTAACATGAGGCAAGGATAGCACACAATGCTTGAAGGCTGTTGCAGAGTAAAGCCCGGGTTATTGACAAGGTTGGCATAATTAGCATGCCTGGCGAATTATCCAGGCGGTGCTATACTGTTTACATCATGACAAAACCTGTAATTACCAACACAAAATCTCTCGCTAAAACGCGCTTATTTCACGTGGAAGCGGTGGACTTAACATTTAGTAACGGCGAGCAGCGTGTGTATGAGCGCTTGCATCGACCGCATCCGGGGTCAGTGATGGTGGTGCCGATTACGGCGGGTGATGAATTTATTTTAATTCGTGAATACGCGGTGGGCATTGAGGGTTATGAGCTGACTTTTCCTAAGGGTTTTATTGATGCCGGTGAAACGCCAGCCGTTGCGGCGAACCGGGAGTTGAAAGAGGAAGTTGGTTTTGGCGCAAATGCGGTGACACACCTGCGCGAAGTGTGCAGCTCGGCGGCTTATATGCAAAGTCATATGCATATCTTGTTGGCGCGTGATTTGTACAGTGAAAAATTACTGGGCGATGAGCCTGAAGAGTTGGAAATTATCTGTTGGCCGTGTCACAATTATCGTGCGTTGTTGGCGGAGCCTGAATTTATTTCTAGTGCCAGTTACGCGGCGTTGTTTTTAGCCATTGAGGAGTTAGACCTTGCTTGAAGATTATTCACATTTATTACGCCCTGTTTATCAACTAGCCGAAGAGGCTGGGGATGCGATTATGAAAATTTACCGCGCAGATAATGCTAGCGTGGAAATTAAAGCCGACAACACGCCTGTTACCTCGGCTGACATTGCGGCAAACAAGGTGATTGTTGCGGGCTTAAAAAAATTAACGCCAGACATTCCTATTATTTCAGAAGAATTTGCTCACATTCCATTTGAGGAGCGCAGCCGTTGGCAACAATACTGGCTGATAGATCCGCTCGATGGCACCAAAGAATTTATTGACCGCACCGGCGAATTTACCGTCAACATTGCTTTAATTGATAATCATGAGCCGGTATTAGGTGTGGTCTATTCGCCCGAGAGTGGCGAGGGTTACGAAGCTTGTCGTGGCTGTGGCGCGTTTAAACGCACGGCAACGGACACTTACGATTTTATTCAAACACAGGCCAAGCCGGCCGCTCATACCACGGTAACCATCAGCCGTCGTCATGGTAAATTTACCAATGAAACCTTGCAACGTTTTGGCGAGCACAGTGTTGAGTACCGCGGCAGCGCGCTTAAAATTTGTTTGGTGGCTGAAGGTGTGGCCGATATTTATCCGCGCTTTGGGCCAACCAGCGAATGGGACACCGCCGCTGGGCAGTGCGTGCTGGAAGAAGCCGGCGGCCGTTTGATGGACTTGCAAGGCAAAGAGCTACGCTATAACACCAAAGATTGCATTCTGAACCCAGAGTTTGCTGCGGTGGGTGATTTCAAGCATGATTGGTTACAGTATTTGACCCAGTCATAAGCTTATCTTGTTGCAGGGGATGTCTATCTTTGACGCAAATATGAACATCCTCCCAGGTTCTTGCGCTTAGTCTGAGCCATTGCATATAATTTTTTTTCGGTGTGATATAATTTCTAGGAATTTTTTAAGGAGCTTTCATGGCTAACAAACGAGTAAAAGTCGCTATTACTGGCGCAGCAGGACAAATTGGTTACGCAATGATATTTCGGGTTGCTTCGGGCGCCATGTTTGGCCCGGACACCGATGTTGAATTGTCATTATTAGAATTAGAACCGGCACTGCCTTCGTTGCACGGTGTTGCCATGGAATTAGATGATTGCGCTTTTCCATTATTGAAAAAAATCACTTGCACTAGCGATGTTAACGAAGCCATGACTGACGTTAACTGGGCGGTGTTAGTGGGCGCCATGCCACGTAAAGACGGTATGGAACGTGCTGATTTATTAAAAATTAACGGCGGAATTTTTACCACCCAAGGTAAAGCGATTAATGACAATGCGGCGGCAGATGTGCGTGTGTTTGTGGTGGGCAACCCTTGCAACACCAATTGCTTAATTGCCATGAATGCGGCGCCACAAATTCCTAACGGGCGTTTTTATGCCATGACCATGCTCGACCAAAATCGCGCGGTGTCTCAGCTTGCTCAAAAGGCCGGTGTGGATACGACTACTGTGACGGATATGGCGATTTGGGGTAATCACTCTGCAACGCAATATCCAGATTTTTACAATACCAAAATTAATGGCAAGCCAGTTGTGGATGTTATTGACGACTTGGATTGGCTACAAGGTGAATTTCTTAGCACCGTGCAACAACGTGGTGCTGCAGTGATTAAAGCCCGCGGCGCATCTTCTGCTGCTTCAGCGGCGAATGCAGCCATTGATACGGTTTATAATTTAACGCATGACACGCCAAGCGACACGGTGTTTTCAGTGGCGAAATGCTCAACGGGCGAATACGGTGTGGATGCGGGTTTAATTTTCTCTTACCCTTGCCGCGTTACTAACGGTGAATTTGAAGTGATTACCGATGTTGAACTGAATGAGTTTTCTCAGCAAAAATTTGCTGTAACCTTAGATGAATTACGTAAAGAGCGTGATGCGGTGCAAGCGATGGGCTTAATCTAACCTAAAAAGAAGCCCCCAAAAAGGGGGCTGTCGTTTTCCTCCCCTATTGGGGAGGTTAATTTTTATGTTTTTTTAGTCTGCCATATCTTTCTTCGCTGGGCGAAAGTCCATTCTTGCTTGTACTAGCGTACCCATAATCTTGTTGCCTTTTTCTACTTGCATAGTGCGAAATTCGTTATTAATAGCGCGTAAATATTGATCATCACCGTCTAATAACATTTGACGAAAGGTTGCGCTTTCACGGCCGGCAGAAGCAACGATGACGTAGTCACGATTGTTTGCCTCTACTTCAGGGTCAATAATTAAAATAGTGCCTTCAATAAAAGTTGGCGCCATGGCATCGCCATTTACTCTAATAGCAAACGCTGAATCACTAACGGTTAAATCCGTTGAGGCCCAATCAGACCAAGTTTGGCTGCGCAATTCGCTTTGAAATTTTTCCCAAATAGAAGCTTGCTTCCAGTTGATTAGGGGCACCGGTGTCCAGCCATAAATACGACTGTTGTGCGTGCCTTTAACGCGATCTTCTGGTAATTCATCAACACCCATTAATTGGTTAATGGTCACAGAGAAGAAGTTGGCTAATGGTGCTAATGAGCTACCACGCGGTGACTTTGTGGCACCAGAGAGAATGCGGTGTAAAGTGGGTTGTGGAATGTCAGTTTTACGGGCCAATTCGGCTTCGTTAACGGTGACTTCTTGCATTAGTTGGGTGAGGACTTCATGTAATTTAGGACGATCATTTTGGCTCATTGTCTTGTTACCTATCGGTTAGGGATTAACGTGACTGGCGCTCAGTCCGTTTGAAATTGCCAGGTCTCTTCTACATGCCTTGCATGGCTTTACCATGCAAGGCGATTAAGTGTGCGCAATTATGCCACAACAAAATGTATTTTGGGAGAATAAATTTAAAAAAGAATTTTCAGGAGTGAAATTTAGTTTGGGAGCTTGAATATAATTAGGTATATTGCGCGTTACCTAGCTTGGCAACACGCAATATGCTGAAGTAGGGTTAAAGCCCCATCGTGCTAGAAAGGAATATCATCATCAAAATCATTCACGTCTGCCGCAGGTTTGTTGGCTGGCGCTGAACTTGGCTTGTTATTGCTAGGTGAATTGCTGCTTGATGGGCTGTTGCCACCGTCAAAATTAGCGCTGCCGCCTTTACTATCAAGCATTTGCATCTCTTTAGCCACAATTTCAGTGGTATAGCGATTTTGGCCGTCTTTATCTTCCCATTTCCGGGTGCGTAGGCTGCCTTCAATAAAGACTTTTGAGCCTTTTTTCAAATATTCGCCGGCAATTTCTGCTAAACGGTTAAAAAACACAATGCGATGCCACTCGGTGCGCTCAGTGCTTTCGCCAGATTCTTTATCTTTCCAGCTTTCAGATGTAGCAACGCTGATGTTCGTCACCGCACCACCACTAGGCATATACCGAACTTCAGGCTCTTGCCCTAAGTTACCCACTACAATTACTTTATTAACGCCACGACTTGCCATGCTAAATACCTCTTAAATTGCTTATATTACTTAAGGAGCGATTCTAACATTGAATTGGTTAAGGTGGAAATAGTTAGTTGCGGGCTTTGCTTGGGGGGCTTGAAAAGGTAGCATTCATCACACCTCGCAAAGCCTGTGTGGTGGGGAGGAGAAGGAGCTCGCTACGCTCGGATGTTTTTGATTTTTTCTTTGTCGCGTTGCTCCTTGAAAAAGAGGGGCGAGTTACGCTCGGATGTTTTTGATTTTTTCTTTGTCGCGTTGCTCCTTGAAAAAGAGGGGCGAGTTGCACTCGGATTATTTT
>JAWUVP010000015.1:0-30871 GCA_034112285.1 Gammaproteobacteria bacterium | reverse complement strand
TTATCGTAAAGTGGCACCGGGGAGAAATCATCTTAAGCCTATTTTATTCTTAGCTGCTATGGCAGCTAGAAATTCAAACTCCTGTTTGAAAACCTTTTATGAAAACCTTGTTGCCAGAGGTAAGAAAAAAATGGTCGCCCTAGTCGCCCTTATGCGAAAAATCCTGGTTATTGCTAATGCCAGACTTAAAGAGGCCTTGAATCTACCGGAATTCAAAGTTTTGAGACATAGTTGATCTTCAAGACTACAGTGTGATTTCTGAGATTGACCTGTGCTCTCGGGTGCACGTCGCAACGCTCCTCGCAACGATGGTGCGGGAGGGAAAGTAATGATTCACCATTCTTTTAGTTGTATTTTGTATATTTTTTGAAGCGAGTACGCCCTGTTTTTTTGCTTTGTAACGGCTAATCTTTAATATCCGCTTAATAATCTTTCGATATACTGTTATTCAATGATTAAATAACCTAAAAGAAGCTATTTTGAAATTACTAGAATCACAAATGGGAATGGGAGCCGCTCCTAAAGAACCAATAACCTTTAAAATTAAGCAAGACGCCATTGTCAAATTGCAAAAATGCTTGCTCGAAAAAACCCGAATATCCCCCGTTCCTGCTGAGCGTGAGCCGAGAGAGCATCTTGAGAGATTTTGTCAACATATGACTGGGGCTCCTCTGCCTGCCCTGTGTGCTGAGCTTAATACTCACGAGCAAACGGGTGCTGAAGCTGCCCTACCAAAAAGATCACCTTATAAATCAATTTCAAAATATCTGTTTTCTATACATTTTCTGTCACCTTCTATACTAAAGGAAATGTCGATAGTTCCCCGCTTTTTTAGCCTATTACCAGTTTGGATATGGATGTTAATAGATTTAGGTGAGGCAAGCCGTGCTCAACAAGCAAAGATTTTACCCAATTTACCTCTGAGTTTTGGACCATTAAAGCTACCGCTTAATCTCGTTCAAGACGAGTCAAAAGCAAGGCTAGAGGCAAAAATAGTCGCAATACAGTTTAATTATGATCGCGCTAACAACACCCTTGATGAGGCAGTGAGCCCGGGTAATGGAGCTTATCCCTTTTTATTCTGCGCGTTTACAATGTTTGGTTATCTCTGTCTTATGACACAGCAAGAAGCGAACAAAAAATGTAAATGGGCTAGGCTTTTATACCAAGTTTCTATGATGTTACTGCAAACAGATGAGCCTAGTGAGAAAAAATTACCCTTCTTAATGAATATGGTTCACTATGTTGGAAAAGCACATGTCTCGAACTTAACATTTTTTCAAAGTCGAGGACGATTTGATCAACTCTTGGAGCAAGTTTTTGAAGAGCTTGTTGAGCTTAACGAGCAGAACAAACGTAATAAACAAAAAGCATTGCACAAACTTGATAAGTCTAATAAATTCATATGGCCTACAAAGCTTTAATTAACGCGCAGCTATTAAAAATAAGTGCCGGGCTAAATTCAGCGCGCAATTAACCCTAAAACATGCCCTTATGGTTTGATTTAGAACCAAAAATATAAAAATCTGGTTTGATTTACAACCATTTTTTATAAAAAGTGCTTTGATTTACAACCAAAAATTGTTAAAATTGGGTTGATTTACAACCATTTTGGATATAACATGTTGAAAAGAAAGGCTTTTTATGATCTGAGCGTTTGGGCCAAGGCAAAGCATCGCAAACCGCTGTTATTGCGTGGTGCACGCCAGGTTGGCAAGACACATCTTGCTCGTCAAGCTGGGCAAGCATTGTTTCAAAATACGGTGGAAATCAACCTTGAGCAATCGCCAGAAATTGCCAAGTTATTTGAGGGTGATTTAAACCCCAAGCGGATTGTGGAAGCCATTGAGCTGATTACAGAGCAAAAAATTGTGGCGGGTGAAACGCTGTTATTTCTTGACGAAATTCAAGTTGCACCGCGGGCGATTTTAGCTTTGCGCTATTTCTATGAGCTGATGCCGGCGTTACACGTTATGGCTGCCGGTTCATTGCTGGAGTTTGCTATTGAAGAAGTGGGCATGCCGGTTGGACGGGTGAGCTTTTTATGGATTCGTCCGCTTTCGTTTATTGAGTTTTTGTTGGCATTAAATGCCACGCAAGCAGTTGAAGAAATTTTGCACCATTCCGCTGATGAGCCTATTAACGAAGTGGTACATGAGAAATTGTTACGTTATGTGGGCGAATATATGTGCATAGGTGGTATGCCAGAATCTGTTGCGGCCTGGCAAGCTAATAGAGACATACAGCAATGCCAAGAAATTTTGGATGACATTGTTACCAGTTATACGCAAGACTTTGTTAAATACAGTAAAAGCCTGCAAATAAAGTATGTTGAATTACTGTTTCAACGCATTCCTTTGCAGCTTACCAAACCTTTTGTCTACAATCATGTGAGTGATGCATATCGTAAGCGTGAATTAGCACCTTGTGTGCAATTACTGATTAAAGCAGGGATCATCAGCCCCGTTTATCGCAGTGCAGCAAACGGTATTCCATTAGGTGCAGAGGCAGATTTAGAGAAGTTTAAATTAATTTTTGTTGATGTAGCATTAACGCAGCATATTTTAGGACTTTCGTTAAAAGAGTGGTTGCTAGAACCCCTAAAAACATTTGTTAATAAAGGAGCATTGGTTGAAGCGTTTATAGGTCAGGAAATTTTAGCCTATCATACTCCAAGAAAGCCGACTACATTGTATTATTGGAAGCGTAATGCGCGCTCCAGTCAAGCGGAAGTTGATTATGTTATTGCCAAGGAGGTCGATGTTGTCCCCGTTGAGGTGAAAAGTGGCATGGGCAGTACATTGCACAGCTTGCATGCCTACTTAGATAGCTATAAAGCAAACTATGGTATACGCTTTTCTGGCCAAAATTATTCGGTATTTGAAAAAGTGCACTCCTATCCTTTATATGCCGTCGCTAAAGCGCTGGATTACGAAATGCCGTAAAAATAGCCATTGAGGAGAGCGTTGATCTATGTGAAAATGCTATTCTATTTTAAACACTGCTGGAAAACTTACTCATGCTTCGTTCCTACCTGCTTTCGATATTTTTACTCTGTGCTGCCGGCCTGGCACAAGCACAGCCCATCCTGCCACAAGAGCAAGCGGCGGTGCGTCACGGCTTTTATGCGGGGGCGCAATTTGGCTATTTAGACAATGACTATGGCGATAATATCAGCCTTTATGTTCCTAGTGCCAAAGAGGTGACGCCACAAGGCTCACGTTTTGCTTTCACCGCGAATGCGGGCTACAACTATAATCGCTGGTTTGGCGGTGAGTTGGGTGGTTTGTTTTTTTCTGATGGTGGGCAAAGCCAAGCGAGTGATCCGCTGGAGTCGGCTTCGGTGCGTGTTGACACCGTGAACATGCTCGGGCTTATTCACCTTAAGCTAGACGATTCTTACGCTTGGGTGGCGACCATCAAGCCGGGTATTGCGCTGATGTTTGCCCAGTTCGATTATCGTTTTCAATCCAGCAGACACAACCCACCTTGGGGCACAAGAGTGGCGGCAAAAGCCAACTTAAAGAAAACAGTATTGGTGCCCACCATTGGTATTTCATTCCAGCACAGTTATAACCGACACTGGGCCATGAATTTTTCTTACCAGTATTATTATGCGGATTACGCGACGTTTAATGATCCTTATAAAACGCCGGTGTCATCGTTGGCTTATATGAATGTCGGTGGGAGTTACTCATTTTGATTAAGTTTTTCTGCATCAGTTTATTCATGTGTTTGCTTGCGACTAATGCCATGGCGAATGATTTAGCGCAGCAGCGCGCATTTACGCGTGCGGGCTCATACATCTTTTTTCAATATGGTGTTGTACACTCCGAGCAATATGCGGAACAAATTTCTCGGTATGATAATGCCAATTTACAAGCCCGTTTAGGCGCTGACACTATGGAGCGTTTTGGATATGGTTATAACCTAAATCCAAATTTTGCATTGGAAGCCGCATTTGTTGATACCGGTATTGAAGTCAATAGTCGTAGCGGTAATTTCCTGCTCGGTGGCATTACGATTCAGCGTTATGATTTTGATGTGTACAATTTAGAAGCTGCGGCCGTGTTTAAAAATAGTTTTCAACAGCTCAATAGTAATATCTACGCCAAATTTGGCATGGTGTATTCGTATGGCGACTTGGGAATTCAATACGATACCAATAGTATTTTTCGCCCCTCATGGAACCCTGATTCCCAGCATTTTCAAGGTAGCTTCAAAACCAGTGCACTTTCACCGATGTTTGATGTAGGGTTTGCATGGAGTGCCAATCGGTACTTGGCTTTTACGCTGGATTATGAACGGGTGTTTAACCCAGTGATAGGTTCTGGACAGTTTTCTGACCCATTAAAAAGTAAGCTGCAAGTATTAAACATGTTTCTTGTCGGTGTGGCGTATAAATTTTAATATTAGCTAAAGGCCGTGTAATTGTGTTTATAGCCTAATTTAATTTGAATTTGTTCTATACTGAGACTTTGATTAAAAATGATAAATTGATGTTGATTGCCTTCATATAAAAATAATAAATTAGAGGTATTGTTCATGTATAACTGTCTTGTGTGCCAAGAAAATATTAAGCTGGTCAATAAAAAGGGCTGGCGTGACTACCAGGTTATTGTGGTGCCCTGTTGCTCGGCGGTTTTGCATACTGCTTGTTTAGATAGATGGCTTGCTTACCAGCAAGAAGTTAAGCCTTGCCCTGGTTGTCGCTTGACGCCAGAGGCATGGGCGAAACTGCCGGCGGATCAAACGCTGAAGAGCCTAACTAATACACTAAAAAAAATGGGTGAAATACTTCTTATTAAGACTGAACTTGAGGTTAAATCTCCAGTGCGTAGCGAGCTGAGTTTGTCGAGTGTCTTGTCAAGGCTCACAGGTGGTGCGTCGGAGCTATCACAATATCAAGGTTTTTTTAAGGCTTTGTAAGATTTGCAGCGGTTATCTCCCACATTAACACAAAGCGATATTCAGGGTTTAATGGAGCAGCATTTTATCCGTCCCGGCAGTAAAATCCCCCTGCCGGGTCATTTGAAGCTGTTTTTTCGACAATTTTCGTCAATACTCCCAATTTGCAGTGGTGATTTTTCTTCTCGTACCGAGCCAGCATTTGGAGACAGAGGCGACAAATTGACCGTGGATGATTGGCTAGCCAGTTTTCTTGTTTATTCTGACCGGAGCAAATACCCGAGTTTACAATATTATTCTGAGCAACTAACAGGGCAGGTTAGTCAGCAGCGTATCTTGACTATGATGGTTGGTGCTTTGGTTTTATTGTTGAATAAAGCAATTTTTCTTCGAAAGCAATATGGCGCTTGCAATGCCTTTGAGCAAGAAATTAATCAAAGGAAAGAAAGGTTCTTATACGGGGGTGGCCGCCCTGCAAAGAGAGAAGAGTTTGATGCCGTGTTTGCTCATGAGCGAGGTGAGGTTGATAGGCTGCATGAGATGTGTTCGTCAAAGTACACTCTTACCGGCTCGACAGAGGCTGATAAGCTCTTGATTTTACTTGTTGGTCTACTTTGCACAGTGCTTTTGGATAGGCTATCAATGGCAGGGGGGTTTAGCCAGACTATTGTGATGTTAGGTGTCTTAATGACGTTGGTAAATATTGTTTCTCTAGAGCCAACCATTGATATGCCGTTTGACTATCGCCCCCAAGAAGCGTTGCATCCGAGTTATTAGGCGCCATTTTATTATGGAGTCACAATCTTTAGGTTACGGACCAGATTAAGCATTGCATGCGATTCCATGAACGATGTCGCTTCAGTCAGGCCGCGTTTTCCGGTACAATAGCGCCTTTCTCAGCCTGGAGCCTTTATGTTTACCACCGATATGACAATTGAATCCTTTGATCCTGATTTATGGCAAGCCATTTCGCGCGAAGCCCAGCGCCAAGAAGATCATTTAGAGCTTATTGCTTCTGAAAATTATGCCTCACCCCGGGTGATGCAGGCCCAAGGCTCCGTACTCACCAATAAATACGCTGAAGGCTACCCAGGCAAGCGTTATTACGGTGGCTGTGAGTTTGTGGATCAAGCAGAGCAGTTGGCGATTGAGCGGGTGAAGCAGCTGTTTGGTGCTGATTACGCCAATGTGCAGCCGCATTCAGGCTCGCAAGCCAATGCGGCGGTGTATCAAGCACTGCTGAACCCGGGCGATACCGTGCTGGGCATGAGCTTAGCGGATGGTGGGCATTTAACCCACGGTTGTAAGGTCAACTTTTCGGGCAAGCATTATAATGCGATTGCTTATGGGCTAGACGTAGATGGTGACATTGATTATGCGCAGGTTGAGGCCTTAGCTAATGAACATAAACCCAAAATGATTGTCGCCGGTTTTTCGGCTTACTCAGGCATTGTGGATTGGGAACGTTTTGCAAAGATTGCCAAAAGCGTTGAGGCTTACCTATTGGTCGACATGGCGCATGTCTCTGGCTTAATTGCCGGTGGCGTTTATCCCAACCCCATGCCATTTGCCGATGTGGTTACCACCACCACGCACAAATCTATTCGTGGCCCACGCGGCGGCGTGATTATGGCCAAGGCCAACCCCGAATTAGAAAAGAAATTAAATTCGGCCATTTTCCCTGGTATCCAAGGCGGGCCTTTAATGCATGTGATTGCTGCCAAAGCGGTGGCGTTTAAAGAAGCGATGCAGCCTGAATTTAAAGTTTATGCCGCGCAGGTGGTGGCCAATGCCAAAGCCATGGCGCAAGCGATTATGGAGCGAGGTTACAAATTAGTGTCCAATGGCACGCAAAATCATCTGTTTTTAATGGATTTAATCGATAAAGACATCAGCGGTAAAGAGGCCGAAGCCGCGTTAGGCAGTGCTTATATTACGGTAAACAAAAACAGCGTACCCAATGAGCCGCGCTCACCTTTTGTGACCAGCGGCTTGCGTATTGGCACCCCGGCAATAACCACGCGTGGCTTTAAAGAGGCGGAATGCGCGTTAATTGGCAATTGGATCTGTGATGTGTTGGACAATATAGAAGATACAGATACAATGGAGCGCGTGAAACAGGACGTGTTACGTTTGTGTGGTAATTTTCCCGTGTATGAAGCGGATGTATTACAGCAAGTAACGTAGGCTGATGTAAACAAGGATTAACCATGCAGTGCCCATTTTGTCATGAAAACGATACCAAGGTGATTGACTCACGCTTGGTAGAAGAGAGTAATCAAGTGCGCCGTCGGCGCCAGTGTTTGCATTGCAGTGAGCGTTTTACTACATACGAAGCTGCCGAGCTTGCATTGCCCATGATTGTGAAACGTGATGGCCGACGCAGCGAGTTTCAAGAAGATAAGGTGCGCCACGGTTTGCGCCTAGCATTAGAAAAGCGCCCAGTAGAGTCAGAAAAAATTGAAGCCATTATTGCCCATGTTAAAGGGAGTTTACGTGCTTGCGGTGAACGCGAAGTGCCTGCTTTAACTGTTGGCAATTTGATTATGGATGAATTACGAGAATTAGATAAAGTTGCTTATGTACGTTTTGCCTCAGTGTACCGTGACTTCCAAGATGTGGACGAATTCCGCTTAGAAATTGATAGGCTATTAACGAGAAAATAATGAGTATTAGAGTCAGCCCAAAAAAACGTCATAAAGCCCGTAAATTTGCCTTGCAAGGCGTGTATCAATGGCAGCTAACCGGCAATGATGTCGGCGAAATTGTGTTAACTTTTTTAAAGGATATGAATCCTAAAAAAACGGACACAGATTATTTTCGCTTGCTAATGCGCGGTGTGCCCGCCCATGTTAGCGAGCTTGATGAAAGTTTCACGCCATTTTTAGACCGCCCCATCAAAGACATTGGGCCGATAGAATTAGCCATTTTGCGTCTTGGCGCTTATGAGCTTATTCACTGCCCCGATTTGCCTTATAAAGTCGCGGTTAATGAAGCGGTAGAATTGGCAAAAGATTTTGGCCCCGAAGAATCTTTTAAATATATGAATGGCGTATTAGATAAAGTCGCCAAGCAAGTTCGTAGCCTCGAAGCAAACGCGAATAAGACCGATGCATGAAGCGAGCATTATTAGCGAGTTTTTTCTTAATAAAAATCAAGCCAATACGGGTGTAATCACCGGCATTGGCGACGACGGTGCGGTACTCGCCTTACCGGCCAATCAGCAATTAGTGATCAGCATGGACACGCTCAACGCTGGCGTGCATTTTCCTTACCCAGCCAACGCGGCTTTGCACCAATGCATTGAGCCCAGCATAAACCTCAACACCACCGATGCCTTTTCTATTGGCTATAAAGCTGCCGCCGTTAACTTAAGTGACATGGCCGCAATGGGCGCCACGCCGCTTTGGGCGACTTTATCTTTGAGCTTACCGGAAATTAATCTTCATTGGTTAGAGCAATTTAGCGAAGGTTTATTTAGTTTGTTAAACCCACACAATGTTGCCTTAGTAGGCGGCGATTTAAATCGCGGCAGTTTAAGTATGACTATCCAATTACACGGCAGCGTGCCGGCAGGCCAAGCCTTACTGCGTAGCACTGCGCAAGCCGGTGATGTTATTGTGGTCAGCGGTGAAGTGGGCAGCGCGGCCTATGCGTTAGATTTATTACAAACCCAGCCAGAGCATCCTCTGTTGGCGAAATTATTACCCGCCCTAAAACAGCCGACACCTCGCGTGGCACTGGGGAAATTATTGCTCGGCGTTGCCACTAGCGCCATGGATTTATCCGATGGCTTAAGCATGGACTTAAGCCGCTTGCTCAATGCCAGCCACTGTGGCGCGGTAATTTATATGCAAACTTTGCCCATTAACCCTATCTTGCACCAAGCACTCTCAAGCGAAGCCATGTGCCAATACGCTTTTACTGGCGGCGACGATTACGAACTGTGTTTCACTTTGCCAAAAGAGCAGGTACACCACTTGGCCACTTGGCGTGAACAACTCGATTTACCCTTAACCGAAATTGGCTACTTAACCCGCATGCCAGGCATAACCTTGCTTAATGCACCTGAAAACGCCGCGCAATTAAAGCAATCGGGGTATGGGCATTTTTCGTAAATAACACGGTGTTGAACAAATGGAGATAACATGACCCAAAAAGCTATTTTATATCGTATGGTAATTGATGGCAGGATTTGCCCTTATGGCCCCCTGGCCAAGAATTTGTTGGAAAGCAATGGCTATGAAATCGAAGAACATCTACTCACCACCCGGGAAGAGACTGATGCATTTAAAAAGCAACATGATGTTGCCACAACGCCACAAGTCTTCATTGATGGGAAGCGCATTGGCGGTTATGATGATTTGCGCAATTTTCTAATTGAGGGGCGAAAATAAAAGCTATTCTATACTCGTAGCGAATGAAATTCCGGCATTTCTGTCCAGGGCATACGCACTATAGCTCCCGTCATGTTGTAAGATATCGTTGGCCTAGTTTGTAAGAGAATGTCTATTGCTACTAAATTTGCTCGTTTGAAAAAAAGTATTTCGTTGCGAGGAACAGTCATGATTTAAAACTTTTATAGTTGTATTTTGTACATTTTTTAAGTGCGCACGCCCTCATTTCTGGCTTATAAACTTCCCCGCTTAATATTAACTTAAGCTTCTGAAGCTTATAATAGCGTCATAAACATAATGTTAGCAAATTTAGATTCCTCGCAATATCACTTTATATTTAAATTTAGTGACATTCTTTAATATTAAAATCAGATTTACTTACAAATAAGCAAAACACCTATAGGTAAACAAAAATCATGGGGGCATCATTTTCTAAAGCTGCTGGTAAAGATATATCGGGGGCTCAGCCCTATTCAAAAGAGTTTGCCGCTGCGCAAAATCTTTATAAACAGGGAAGGTTGAGTGAAGCAGAGGCAACTATTAATGCTGCACTGCAGGGAAACGCTTTAGACGAACTCTTTCACCCCGATCCTAATAAACCTTTAAGCTTAATTAAACTCGAAATGTTACATGAACGGGTTGTCTATGAGCAAATGCCTTATGTACCGTTAACCGTTAGCTTTGCCCAAAAATATGAGAAGCTCCACCTTAAGCAATGTGTATTTTCGCAGCCAGATATGAGCACCTGGGTGCATAAATTTTTAAATGGCTCAAAGTTTATTCCGCGTAAACAAATCACTCGTGAAACGGATGAATTTTATCAGCTGTTTACACAGGCAAAGGAGGCCGATAGTAAAGATTGGGCTAAGGGATTATACAATAAACTGTTAACGGACTACCCGCAATTTATATACGAAGCAATGAATTTATTTCTAATGGGGAAAATCAGTGAAGATGAGTTTTTCTGTTTTTCAGAGCTGTATGCTTATTTAATTGATTATTCTATTTTACAGATTGATCCACATACGCATGTCATTAGGGATATAAAAGCTATAGGTGGCTGCAATATTTATTCAGTTTCATCCATTGAATCATTAAGCCTTACCCGTAACGGCAAGCCTGAATCTGATTACTTTTATCCTAACGAGCTAATGATTAACGGCGATCTTCAGATTTTAAAATCGGGTCAAGCTCTTAAGGACTCTATAAAAACAACCGACTGCACAAGGGTTTATTTTTTCAAAACGGCTCGCTTTATTGGTGCTCCGTTATGTTCGGCAAAAGAATTAGAAAAGTGCATTCTAAAACATGCTGAACGTCCAATAGATTTACCCTATGCACATTTTCCGACGAAAGAAGTTATTAAGCATCGAGGAATGTCAGTACACGCTAACCTACCACTTAAAGGGCTTACTGCTTGTTTAATGCATCATGACGTAGATCATGTTTTGATAATGGATAACTGCCAAACGCAAATTCCACTCATAAGCATGTCATTACTAGAGCTCTACAATGAATTATTACGCTATTTAAAGGTTCACACCGGGTACGATCTATCTGCTTATCAGTTTTACCTGGTGGATTTTTTCTTTTTAACTGTCTACGAAGATTTAAAATTAAATTTATGGAGATTGCTTCGTTATCAAGATCAGGGCTTTGTTCAAAGCTGTTACCAAGATGAAATCATTTTGGTAATATGTTATTTCATTGAATTAGCTAACAGGCTTGGCATGCTAGAACATGTGGGGAAAACGTTTGACTTTTGTCAGCTATTTCAAATCTGCCTGAGGCATAAGGATGGCAGGGGGAAAGTAGAGAACCTAGGGCTTGATATCCGATTTGAGTTTAATATTGGTCTAAAGCAATTAGTAGAAAAATTATCAAGGTGCGGAGATGATGGTATAACAAAAATACTCTTGTTTAAAAGGTATATCGATAAAGTGAACTTGCCAAGCAGAAACATAATAATTGACTGTATAACAGCTGAGCAAATAGGTAGGAACGCTTATATTATTCGTACACATTGCTCCGATGATGAACGTAAGCGCTTGCTGCAAGAGTGGCGTGAGTTCGTGGATTCAGGAGTGGAGTCCGACAATATCGTGCCCGTGTGGATTAAGCTTAACAAGCAACATTTTAGTGATTTACCCGCTTATGAAAAATTCATGACCGCCCAAAAAGGAGATGAAAATGGCTGCTGGACAAAAAATATGGTGGCATTTGTACTCATGACAAAAAAATCTCACCAAAAATATCAAGCAAATGGCTTGAATAGTGAGCAGTTGCAAGTGCATAATCTGTTTTCTTTGCCTGCCTTTCTGAAATTTCAGAAAAGTTAGCATGAGAGTGTTAGAATTAACGGCAATAAGGATAGTCTATGTCACCTAAACGCAATCACCTCCCCGGCGGTATTCGCCTACAAAACCCACTTCATTTGCTTGCCGTAGGTTTTGGCAGTGGTGCCTCACCTTATGCACCCGGCATGGCAGGCACGTTAGTGGCTATTCCTATTTATTGGCTTATGCAATTAACTCCAATGCCAGTTTACACGTTGCTACTCGCCATTATGATTTTTGTAGGCTTTTGGCTGTGCGATGTGGCAGATAAAGCCATTGGCGTGCATGACCACCCCAGTATTGTTTGGGATGAAATCGTCGGCTACCTGCTCACCATGTGGGCTGTGCCTGCCACGTGGATGTGGATGTTGCTTGGCTTTTTACTGTTTCGCTTATTCGACATTTGGAAGCCAGCGCCTATTGGCTGGATCAACACTCATGTGGGCGGCGGCGTTGGTATGGTAGTCGATGATTTAATGGCCGCGGTGTATGCGGGCATAGTGTTGCATGTGATTATTTTGGCGATGTAAGGGGAGAGTAGGTGGCGTGGATATTTTTTAGGTTCCCTCAAAACTCAGGCTGAAAACGAATAACTAGCATCGTGATTTCTTGAGATGTTGGCTTGAATTTTGCCGGAATCTAATGTCCTTTTACTGTTCCATTATTTTACATCGCTCATTAATTTTTAAGTAAGTTAACGGCATCACAGGCTGAATTATTAATTAGTCACTATGCCTGAAGCGCCTTCTTTTTTAGCACGTTTAGCGGCTTTTTTTTCTTTTGGGGTTAGTAAGGCCTGCTTTTTTACATTCTTCATGGTTTTTTTCTCTTTACTCATGCTGTTTGCTCCTCGTGATAATAAAAAACATTTAATCAAATTTAGCGGGTGACTATTGTAAAGCACAATAAATAAGACTAAAAATGACGTTACAAATCCAAATCATCATACCTTGATTTGTGATATTAGTATATGTATTTTGCCAGCATGAGTTTTAGGCTCAGATGTCTATTGTCCTGGACCTGCCTCCTGAGTGAGTGGTTTAGGTAGCCTATGCTGAATCATAGAAGACAAAGTATTAACAGCATCTCGAGTCTGTTTTGTAATGCCATCATCTTTTTTCATCCTATCCAAGGTCGTGGATAAATCCGCAAATGGTTTTGTGTCAGATAGGGTGACATCTTTCAGGCAGATAGTGATTCCATTGCAAGCATCTCTTTTCATCTCTTCCGGATGGTTACAATTATTGATGATATCCATCAAGCCCAGGCACAACCTATTGAGCAATGTTTTATTGACTGATTTACTTTGGGTCAACTCCACTAACTCCTTACAAGCGAGTAGTTGAGCCTCCGGCCTCGAGTTGTCATTTATCATGTTAAGCAGACCAGTTAGTAAAAGATCAAACTGCTCTAAACTTAGGAGGGTAATTTTCTCATCGATCAGAGTTAAAGTTTGACAAGCGTACGTTCGAAACATTTCCGTATAATCATTGCAGAGGATGATTTTTATCAAATCTGTAAGGAAGAGCCTAAAGGGTGTCTTATCTCGTCGAGATGCTAACTCTAGAGATCCATGCAGAATAAGGATGGCCTGCGTTCGAATTATTTCATGGTGGTCAGCCGTCGTTATGATTTTCATCAAACTGAGGATAATACCGTCGAATGAACGGGTGTCTCGTAATGTACTCACATGCTTTAGAGCGAAGTGCAAAGCAAGGCCAATATCATATTGAATTTTTTTGGTATATTGATTAGACATCATCATAGTGTTTAAGTTTTGGAGTATCTTCCCTAACATTGCTTCTGAAAGAATGGTTCGTATTATACAGGAGATTAACGTTTGAAGAGTATGACCTCTATATTCTTCATCATATTCGGGATTCGTGATTAACTCTATCAAACTAAGGAAGACGCTATTAAGTAATGGTATTGTAAGCCATAAATCTGGGGTATCGAGAGCTGTGCTCAACATTGTACAACCACGCCAGCGAAATATGAGTGCGTTTTCAGAATGATTGATGATTTCAATCATGCCACGGATACCCTGATTAAATAATTTGGTGTTGGAAAATGGAATCTGCGTAAAGCGGGTATACATAGATCTACAGGCATTAAAACGTGTGCGTTCTGAGAGATGAGATGCATTAATCAGTTTCACTAATCCGCTAAAACAGAAGGTGTCGGTAAACATTTTAAGAAGTTGTACGTGTATACCTCGCTGTTCAGAGCATGCGACTAATGTTGATTGATGCTCGGCAAAAAAACGCGTCTCTTGCGCTGTAAAATGTCTTCCCATAAGCAACATTTTGGCCCTACCCATTATCGCATTTGAATAGACTTCAGGAGAAACTAGCGGCGAAATATTAATGCTATGTGCGACACAAAAGGTGACGAAATCAGCACCAGGTCTTGCCCAATGCTGACGAAACAATTGTTCGCCACGTTTAAGGTTGCCATTTTTAACTTCGTTATTGATATATTGAACAATGGTTTTAATCGTCACATCTTTGCTATCAAAATGATCTTTAACTTGTGAGGACGTAGTTAATGGCGTTGGTTGGATATCATGTTGCTCAAAAAAATTCTTGGCATCTGTCCTGTGGTTTGTTATCAGTAAAAGGTTTTGCTTTGCTCTGGTGAGCACCACATACAGCGCTGAATAAAGGCTTAGCTCGGCACTATGTGATAGTAACGACTCGGCTTTGGATGTGCTGTCAGCTCTTAGAAATGTTTTTAAATTTCGTGGGCTTAAAATCACAATGATATTGTCGAATTCAAGCCCCAAAATATCTTTAGCGCTATATAGGTTGCTTGCATTAAATGTGCTGCTTGCCCAGCTAAAATCATCAGCATCCAAATACACCACCGCGGTATTGATTGATACCGCGATTTTATTACCCGTTAGTGTTTTTTGTTCACACCAATAAATGTTACCCGCTTTTTGGTCTGTGGTGATGAGCAGTGGAGCTGTTTTTTGACTAAACTTTTTGCTTTTGTTACGCAATAGAGCATTCGCAAACTTTGCCACAAAGCTTGGCACACGAAACGTGGTGGGCAATACACATTGTTGTCCCAAGGATTGCATGTAGTGTAATGAAATTTGCGCGGTGATGTTAACCGCTTGATTGTAATCACCAAATAAAAGTTTACGACAAGTGAGCTTGTTAAACGCTGAGAGCAATGGGAAAGAAAACTGTTGAAATTCATCAATAATTAGGCTGTCTGCGGCTCGCAATAAACCAAAGGGAAAACCTGTGCCTGAAATATTAAAATCAGCTCTGCTTCGGCGATTCAGTTCTATTTTATAGCGATCTAAAACATCTGTTTTTTCTTTTAGACTGTCGTGAACGGCACCCGTGTTAGTGCCAGCTTCTTTTAGAGCGGCTAGCTGGCAGATTTTTTCATAGACGTCTATTGACTCGTCAGGAAAAATTTCATGGAAAGTATTTTTTCCATCAAGTGCCCCCGCAATATCGGACAGCGATAAACAGCTTACATTTGCTATTCTAGCGCTGTGCATCGATGCCAACATTTCCCGTGCCAGATTATGGGTTGGCGCAAGATACACTAATTGGTTCGATTGAGGCGCTAATGCAATTAAGGCTTTTTCAGCCAGCAAGGTTTTCCCAGCCCCAGCGCCACCGGTAATGCAAATGTTTTCTTGAGCTTGAATAAGGGTATCAAAAATGGCAACTTGTGCATCACTTGGCTGTAAAATTTCATTGCGATAAGCAACACGTACTTCGACAGTCTCATCATCGTGTGCAGCTGGCATGGCGACTGTTTTTTTAGCTTGCTGGCCTTTTTTATTTTTCTTTTTTTGTTTACTGGCCGGTCGGTGAGGAGCAGGTGCTGCCGCAGCCGCAGGTTCTAGGTTAGGAAAAATAAGGTGGTCACAATACCCGGAAAAGTCAGTATCATGGGCTGGTTTGATGCTATCAAGATACTGTACATACTCTCCGTGTTGAAAGGCGAGGAAATTCTTTAACCACAGCAGTACATGACCATGTTCTGGATGACGGACACTTTGAAATACACTTCGGGCACCACCGTTTAGCTTAATCGCGAAGAGATCGGCGAAGGGGGTGTTTTTTTTAAAGATCTTACACCGTTCGACAGCTTCAATCAGTTTAGAAGCAAGCTTTTCGGAGAAATTCTCTGGCAATAAAATATGTGTGAACATTTAATTATACCTAGCCCTTGATGTTGCAGCCTTTTAAAAAGATGTGCGGCTAATTTTATTTTTAGTATCGTTTTGATGCAATTTAAAGGGGTGATTCAACTCATTACCTTTCCAAACCAGCACTAGTGATATTTGTCATATTAATTTTAATTTACAATATAGTCTAACAATGAATTCTTAAGGTGGTATTAATGACATAAGGTAGATTCAACTCAACAATGGCTTCCAGATTTGCCCTGTATATAAATGCAGGGCAAACGCACTATAGAGCGCGTCCTGTTGTAAGATATCGTTGACCTAGTTTGTAAGAGAATGTCTAGCGCTACTAAATTTGCTCGTTTGAAAAAAAGTACGTCGTTGCGAGAAGTGAAAATCATGATTTAAAACTCTTCTAGTTGTATTGTGTACATTTTTTGAAGCGCGTACGCCCTGTATATAAATGCGTTTGGAGCATTCCTTAACCTACTCTTAAGGTAGTGCTGCTATATTAATGAATAAAATTGCGACCCCGCCTGAATTACACCGATTTACATAATGTATTAAACAAATAAAAGAGATAAAATGTACAACCCCTTTCCCCTTTATTCTTGTGGTAATCACGTTTGCCCTCATGCAATAGCGCATACTGCTTGGGCATCTTTTGGACTCTGTCCAGCTTGTTCCTGGCAATTGCAGTTGGTAAGCATGCCGCCGCCGCCCATATACTGTGCTAATCAAAGCTGCCCGCAAACATTCTACCCCGCAGCATTTGGACAAATATTATGCCCAGCATGCAATTTATTTTCGCAGCGCCCACCACCGCCCTATTTTTTTTATAGAGCAGCTCCTAACCCTCTCGATGATGCTGGTAAGCGCACGACAAGTCAGGATATTGATCTTCTGCTAGCAGCCGCTAGCCAACAGCCGCACAGCAGTGGAGCGGCGCCAAGCGGTGGTTTATGTTCCGTCTCAACTGGTTCAGATGATGATTGCAGAGCGACAAAGCGTAGGCGACAGACAACGTCTAGTGCAAGCAGTGGCAACCACCCAGAGTGCGCTATGCCCAGCTGCAAGACCACCTCCTCACTGCGTTGGTATAGCGCCAATGCTCCTAGTGTGGCAGGAAAGGTTTGTGACAGTTGTTATCAGAGGAATTTCCGCGAACAATCCAAGGTTTAAGTTCACGCAGAGTGCGCTATGCCCAGCTGCCATGCCAGGTTCTCAGGGAAATGGTATAGCGCCAACGCTCCTAGTGTGGCAGGAATGGTTTGTGAGGCTTGTTATCATTGGAACAACAACCACCAATAAAGGCTTAATTTCAGCTGAATTGTGTTATGTTCGATTCTAATAGCAACTATATTTAGTCGAAGAGAAAAAGATGGGTTTGACGCTCGAGCGGATTGGAAAGTAGACTAGCCCCCTTTTTCTTTTATATTTTTAACCGAACTCAAACAACAAATTAATAAATAACCCAACTAATGTTATGATGAAGCTTGATTGAATTTGGAATTTCGTATGACTAGCCATTTAGACACCGTTGAACAAAATTTATTGGCCCCTGCTGACCTCACCCAACATCAGCTCGAAGGCGTGCTGGGCTCTATGTTGGGGGCGCAGATTGATAGCGCCGAATTATATTTTCAAAACCGGCATAGTGAAGCCTGGTCGCTGGAAGATGGCATTGTCAAAGAAGCCAGTTATAACATTGCCCGTGGTGTGGGCGCGCGCGCGATTAGTGGCGAAAAAACCGGCTTTGCTTATTCCGACGATATTGTGTTGCCCGCGTTAGAAAGTGCGGCCAATGCTGCGCGTAGCATTAGCTACCATCAAGGCGAAGGAAAGGTGAAGGCCGCCGAACAAGTGCATGGCTTGCAATTGTATTTGCCCGATAACCCATTAGAAAGCTTGGCCGAAATGGACAAAATTGCCTTACTACAAAAAATTAATACCACGGCGCGGGCCTTAGACCCACGCGTGGTGCAAGTAAATGCCTCACTGCTAGGTTCGCATGACATGATTTATGTGCTCGATAGCGAAGGCGCCATGGCGGCCGATGTGCGCCCCTTGGTGCGTTTGAATGTTACGGTAATTGTTGAGCAAGATGGGCGGCGCGAGCAAGGTTTTTCTGGCGGCGGCGGGCGTGTGAGTTATCAATATTTTCTTGAGAGCGACAAAGCGCTGCAATACGTGCGCGAAGCGGTGCACAATGCCTTGGTCAATCTCGATGCCAAGCCGGCACCGGCTGGCGTAATGCCGGTGGTGATGGGCCCAGGTTGGTCGGGCGTCTTATTGCATGAAGCAGTAGGTCATGGTTTGGAAGGTGATTTTAACCGCAAAGGCGTGTCAGCCTTTAGTGGCCGCATGGGCGAGCAAGTGGCTAGCTCAGTGTGCACCGTAGTCGACGATGGCACGTTAGCAGGCAAGCGCGGTTCGTTAAATATTGATGACGAAGGCGTGCCAACCGAAAGCACTATGCTCATTGAAAACGGTATTTTACGCGGCTATATGCAAGACAAGCTCAACGCCAAACTGATGGGTGTGAAATCCACCGGCAATGGCCGCCGTGAATCCTACGCGCATTTAACCATCCCGCGCATGACCAACACTTACATGCTGCCGGGCGAGCAAACCCCAGAAGAAATTATTGCCTCGGTTGATAAAGGCATTTATATCACGGGTTTGGGTGGCGGCTCGGTGGACATTACCTCCGGCAAGTTTGTGTTTTCCACCTCCGAAGCTTACTTGATTGAAAAAGGCAAAATCATGCACCCTGTTAAGGGCGCCACCTTAATTGGCTCAGGCCCTGAAGTGATGCAACGCATTTCCATGGTGGGCAACGATTTGGCCCTCGATAGCGGCATTGGCATTTGCGGCAAAGAAGGCCAAAGCGTGCCGGTAGGCGTGGGCCAACCCACGATTAAGGTTGACGCGATGACGGTGGGCGGCACGGAATAAGAAAGTGAATAAATTATTCTGGCCTTTAATTTCTTTACAATCAATAAGTTAGCTGTTTTCCTCCCGATTTGAAGTTGAACTTCAAATCGGGAGGGGTTATTCCTTTTGTATGATTAAACGCGCCATTTCTTGCAGCGCCTCTCTTTAGTGTTTGTGTCACCATATTATTGATAACAGAGCCCCTGTTTTTGCGAGGAGCGAAGCGACGCGTACTCAAAGGGTGCGGGTCAATCTTCTTTGGCAAGCTGAGAGTTCCCGGCCCCGACTACGCTTCTTGCTATTTATCTCCCCAGCCACTACTCACGCAATCATTGTGCTTAACACAGTATTGGTTATACTCTATAAAACGACCTCTTTAGGAGAAACAACTTTTGCAACAAGCCATTACCTCAAACAACATCGATGCCCGTCTTGACGAGCTTTTAACCTACGCAAAAAAAATGGGCGCCACCGCGGCTGAAGTTGATATCAACATTGAGACTGGCTATAGCGCCACTGCGCGTATGGGGGAGGCTGAAACCTTAGAATATAATCATGATAACGATGTGAGTATTGCGGTGTATGCAGGGCAAAAAACGGGCGTGGTGAGCACCTCTGATTTGCGGCCAGAAGCGTTGCACCAAGCGGTTGATGCCGCGTTACGTATTGCGAAATACACGCAAGATGATCCGGCGGCAGGGCTTGCCGATAAAGAATTATTGGCCAAGCAAGTGCCACAGTTAGAAATTGATTTCCCCTGGGCGTTGTCAGCGCCAGAAGCGATGCGTTTAGCGGCAGAGTGTGACACGTTGGGTTTAGATTATTCAGCTAAAATCATTAATTCTGATGGCGCTACTGTTAGCAGCCATCGCAGCTTATCTGCTTATGCCAATAGTAATGGTTTTTGCCAGCATTATCACAGCACGCGGCACAATATTAGCAGTGTTTTGGTGGGTCAAGACGGCCAAGATATGCAGCGTGATTACTATTATTATACGGCGAGCGATGCGAATGATTTACCTGGGATCAAGCAGGTAGCACTGCTCGCTGCTGAGCGTACGGTGCAGCGTTTAAACCCAAGGCAAATTAGCACCGGCCAGGTGCCGGTTTTATTTGCCCCCGAGGTCGCGCGAGGTTTGCTGGGGCATGTGTTGAGCGCTATTCACGGTGGCGCGCTTTACAAAAAAGCTTCATTTTTATTAGATAAGCTAGAGACACAAATATTTCCCAGTTGGTTTAGCTTAGAAGAGCAGCCGCATTTGCCAAAAGGTTTAGGCAGTAGCGCCTTTGATGCTAATGGCTTGCTTACTTACGATAAATTTTTTGTAGAAGAGGGTATTTTAAAAAATTACGCGTTAGGGATTTATAGTGCGCGAAAATTAAAGATGCAGTCCACTGCCAATGCGGGCGGCGTGCATAATATTATTGCAACCACTGGCGACAAAGATTTCGCGGCGATGTTAAAAGAATTAGACACCGGTATTTTGGTCACAGAAATTGTGGGGCCAGGGGTGAATACAGTGACGGGTGATTATTCTCGCGGCGCAAGTGGCTTCTGGGTTGAAAAAGGTGAAATTCAATATCCATTTGATGAAGTCACGATTGCGGGTAACCTGGGGGATATTTATCGTAATATTCGCTGCATGGGCAATGACGTTGATCAGCGCGGAAAAGTGAGATGCGGCTCAATTTTGGTTGATGGCCTAATGGTGGCCGGTGGTTTAGCGTAGACTCAAAGCGATTGAAATACTTAAATTTCAATCGCTTTGAATAAATAGGTGCTATTCTGCTTCGCCAAAGCGATTTTCAAACAATTCGACCATTTGTTTTATGGCTTCATCGGCGTCTTCGCCTGAGGCCGACAGCTCTAACTGCGTGCCTTTTTTTGCACCCAGGGTTAGCATGCGCATTAGGCTGCTAGTCGAAACGGTTTTCTTACCTTCTTTGGTGAGCGTCATATCTACGGCAAAATTTTTGGCTAGCGCCACTACTTTGGCAACTGCGCGCACGTGCAAGCCTAGCTTATTGCAGACTGTAACGGTAACCGTGGTGATGGGGGCTTGTATTTCTTCACTCATAACCTAATTTAACTCCCGATGTCGTAGTTGTAAATCTAATCCTTCAGGCGCTAGATTTTTAAAGTGTTCGTATAAGCAGTTGGCAATGTACACGGAGCGGTGTTGTCCGCCGGTGCAGCCGACTGAAAAGGTCATGTAGTTGCGGTTGTCTTTGCGATAAAGCGGCAACCAATTTTCTAAAAAGGTACTTAAATCGCCTAACATTTTTTTCACATCATCGTTCTCACTAAAGAAATTAATGACTTTATCATCAAGCCCAGTTAAAGCGCGCAAGCTTTTGTCCCAGTAAGGGTTGGCTAGGCAGCGTACATCAAACACATAATCACTGTCGGTGGGTAGGCCATATTTGAAACCAAAAGATTGAAATAAAATGGTGACCGTGTGCGCGTCTGCGCCTTCCATTTCTTTTAGCTGGCGTTGTAAATCATGAATAGACAACCGGCTGGTGTCGATGCGATATTTGGCTAATTGTTGCAAGGGCTCAAGTAATTCTAATTCTGTACTGAGCGCTTCCAACAGGGAGGTGTCTGCATTGCTCAAGGGGTGCTTGCGTCGTGTAGAGCTAAAACGCTCGAGTAGAACTTTATTGCTAGTGTCCAAATACAACACGGTAGGCTCAAGTTTCTGGCTGGTCAACTGGTCGAAAATATTAGAAAACATTTGCGGATCAGACGGCAAGTTGCGCACATCCACACCCACGGCAATTTTAGTTTTATCGCGCAAGTGCTGGGGCAAGCTGGGCAAGAGGCTTAAAGGCAGATTATCGATACAATAATAGCCTAAGTCTTCCAACAAATGTAAGCAATGGCTTTTGCCAGAGCCCGAACGTCCTGTAATGATGAGAAATTTCATGGTTTTATTGTAGCGTAAATGCTAGCTGGCGGATAGAGGAAGTAGGGGTTAAGTTTTAGGCATTAAAAAAGGTGGCAATGCAGCTCTAAATTTTGGGCTGCAAGGCCACCTGTTTTCACGCGCCGGTTGTGGACGTGATGATTAACTGGCAGACAGGCTTTCAGCCTCATCTTCGTCATCGTCCACTTCTTGGGTGAAGCGTTCTTCTTTGGTGTGGCCAAAGTGAATTTCTTTATATTTTTCCAGCTGGGTTTTCAATTTGTCTAACATATCATCAATAGATTTATACATGTCGCCCGTTTTTGCTGAAGCATTTAGTTGTTTGTCTGGAACGTTGACGTTTATCTCAGCGATATTGTCGTGTTCATTGGCGATTTTTAAAATAACTTCTGCATCGGTTATAAATCGTCCGTAATGTTTAAGTAAACGCTCGAATTTCTTGTGAATTAAATCGCGCATCGCTTCCGTGGCTTCAATGTTGTGTCCAGATATTACAATATCATCAATGTTCATGTTGAACTCCTTGTTTTATACTTACTACTAATCATAGTACAGAATGCGGTATTTTGCTGAAAATTCAAGGGGGTGGTTAAAAATTTGGCAGGTGGTGGGCTAGAGTGAGAAGCTCTCGCCTAAATAAACGTCGCGTACTTGCTGGTTTTCAAGTACTTGCGTTGGCGTGCCTTCGCAAAGAATTTCGCCATCACTAGCAATGTAGGCGCGCTCACACACGTCTAACGTCTCACGTACGTTATGGTCGGTAATCAGCACGCCAATGCCCCGGGCTTGTAAATGACGAATAAAGCGTTTTAAGTCAATCACTGAAATAGGATCAACACCGGCAAAGGGTTCGTCGAGTAAAATAAATTTAGGATCAATAGCCAATGCGCGGGCAATTTCCACCCGGCGTCGTTCACCACCGGACAGGCTCATGCCGGTGTTGCTGCGAATGTGGGTGATGTTGAATTCTTCGAGTAATTTTTCTAGCTCTTCGGCGCGCTCAGCTTTTTTTAAATCTTTACGCAGCTCTAAAATGGCCATAATGTTATCTTCGACGGTGAGCTTGCGAAAAATAGACGGTTCTTGGGGTAAGTAGCCAAGGCCAAGACGGGCGCGTTGGTGAATGGGCATGTCGGTGATGTCGATGCCATTTAAGGTGATTTTGCCTATTTCACCTTTAACTAGCCCCACAATCATATAAAAGCTGGTGGTTTTCCCTGCGCCATTGGGGCCCAGTAAACCCACAATTTCGCCGGCTTCCACGCGTAACGATACGTCTTTAACGACGGTGCGTTTCTTGTAGGTTTTGCTAAGGTGTTCGGCTATTAATGCAGGCATGGCGCTATAGTAGCGGATATTGGTGCATGGAACAAGATTTAGTCATTGGTTGAATCATACTCGGCATGCGTTTGCGACAATAAATGCACCACGTTAGTTTTTAAGTTGGCGTGAAAGCCAACGGCCGAAACCGTTAAGCCTGGCTCTTGCACGTGGGTGAGCACTTTATTGTAGGCGAGTTTGTTGTTGGGCTCTACGGTCATTTTGCTGCTGGTTAAGGTGACGGCTTTATTATTTTTTCCCGCCGCTTGATGCAGCCAAACATTGCCATTTAAGTGAATGAGTTGGTTATTGTTTAAAGATACACCGTGGTCGGCTTTAAGCTGCCATGGCGCCTGGTTGGGCTTGTAATATTGCGCGTGTGGCTGGGTGAAAGTGCGCATGTTATCTTTATCATACTGATAGGTTAGCGAGGCGGTGAAGTGATAATCTTTTTGACCTTGTGGGGTTAAGGCCAGCAAATCGGCGCCGGTAATAATCGAGGAAGGTGTTAGTGGTTTTTTGATTACCGCGGGGTGCAAGAAAAAATGGCGATAAAATAAAATAGCCCCACTCAGCAACACCACGGCCGCTGCCGCCATAATTAAGGTTAACCAAACAGGCGTATTATTTTCGGGGTTATTTTGCATAATAGTCTATCGCGGTTTGCCATTTATCTTGGGCTTGCAAAAGGTGGTCACAGGCTTCTCGCACGGCGCCTTCACCGCCGCCTAGCGCGCAAATATAATGCGCGGCATCTTTTGTGATTTGCACTGCATTGGCAGGGGCAATGGCAAAACCCACGCGCTGCATTAAAGGTAAGTCGTTAATATCATCGCCCATGTAGGCTATCTGCTCTAGCGGTAAGTCAAAATGTTGTTGGCAGTGTTCAAACGCGGTTAATTTGTTGGCTTGACCTTGGTATACCACGTCAATGCCCAACTCTTTTGTACGCTGGCTCACAATTTCAGATTGGCGCCCGGTAATCACGGCAACGTGAATGTCGCTCTGCATCAGCATTTTAATACCCAGGCCATCTTTGGCGTTAAAGCCTTTCATGCCGTCGCCTTCGCGGGTGTAGTAAAGCTTGCCATCGGTCATCACGCCGTCGATGTCAAAAATAACTAATTTTATCTGGGTTGCGTTGCTAGACATTCAAATCACTCCTGCTTGTAAAATATCATGTAGATGAATCACGCCCACCACTTGCTGGGCATCATTGAGCACAGGGACGGCGGTAATTTTTTGTTGTTCCATTTGGTTGAACAGCTCAAAGACCAATATGTGGCTTTGGGTGCTGGTGCCATGCGCCGTCATGATATCGGCAATGAGCGTACTGTCTAAATCAATATTGTTTTCAATCGCGCGGCGTAGATCGCCATCGGTAAAAATGCCGAGTAAATGATCGTCGTCATCTACCACGGTGGTCATGCCTAGGTGTTTTTTGGTCATTTCAAATAAGGTTTCTTTTAAGGTGGCCTCAGCGTGCACTTTCGGGGTTGTGGTTCCAGAATGCATTAATTCGCCGACTTCTAACAGTAAACGCTTGCCCAAGGTGCCGCCGGGGTGGGAGCGGGCAAAATCTTGCAGGCTAAAGTTGCGCGCGCGCAGTAAGCTAATGGCTAGCGCATCACCCAGCACTAATGCCGCGGTGGTGCTGCTGGTGGGCGCGAGATCTAAGGGGCCGGCTTCGGCGGTAAATTTAATGTCCAAGTTCACCGTGGCACCGGTGGCTAAAGGTGAATTGGGTGCCCCGGTAATGCTAATTAAGGGGACTTTTAAGTGTTTTAGTAAGGGCAGCAAAATCAACACTTCATGGGTTTTGCCCGAATTGGACAAAATTAACACCACATCATCGAGGGTGATCATGCCACAGTCGCCGTGGCTGGCTTCACCCGCATGAACAAAAAACGCGGGGGTACCGGTGCTGGCAAGCGTGGCGGCAATTTTGCCACCAATATGCCCCGATTTACCTAACCCCACCACAACAACGCGGCCTTTGCACTGCAACATGAGCTCACAGGCGGCGGCAAATTGTTCATTAATGGAGGAGTCTAGTTTTGCAATGGCAGCTAATTCCTTTTGAACCACTTCTCGGCCCCAGGTACAAAAATCTTTTTCAGTGTTCATCTTATCATTTACCGTGATTAAGGTTACAATGTTACCACATGCAACGCTGTGGCAAAAAGCCGATTTAGCGTTTGGAGCCAATAACAGGGTAAACCGTATTTTTTATGACTTCGCAGCCTAGCAATACCGCTTCCACGGTAAAAAATCTCGAAAACTATGTGACGATTGAGCATCTCTCGTTCGATCGTGATTCGCGTGCGATTTTTACCGATATCAATATCGCCATTCCTCGCGGCAAAATCACCGCCATCATGGGCCCTAGTGGCACCGGAAAAACCACTTTATTGCGCTTAATGGGTGGGCAGCTGCAACCGCTACAAGGTGATGTTGTGGTGGCCGGGCAAAAAATCAACCGTCTGTCGCGCAAAGAATTATTTACGGCTAGACGACAAATGGGTTTAATGTTTCAAGCTAATGCACTTTTTACTGGCATGAGTGTCTATGATAATGTTGCGTTTCCTCTTCGCGTGCACACCGATTTTGATGCCCCAATGATTGAAAAGCTAGTATTCATGAAACTTGAGGCCGTAGGCTTACGTGGCGCAGCGCAGTTAATGCCTAGCGAATTATCGGGCGGCATGGCGCGCCGTGTGGCACTCGCCCGCGCTATTGCGCTAGACCCAAACTTAATGATGTATGACGAGCCCTTCACCGGGCAAGATCCTATATCGCTAGGTGTGTTGGTAAAATTGATTAAAGATTTAAACGACAGTCTGCAAATGACCAGCGTGATTGTTACGCATGATGTGCACGATGTACTGACTATCGCTGACTATGTTTACATTATTGGTAACGCAAACGTAATGGGGCATGGCACGGCTGAAGAAATGGCCAATAGCGACATTGCAGAAGTGAAGCAGTTTATGCAAGGCTTGCCAGATGGCCCGGTTCCTTTTCAATATCCCGCACAAGATTATGCCAAAAGTTTATTGGGGACAGATTAATTATGCTAAATGCTTTGCAACGCTTGGGACATAACACCTTAACCACACTCGGTTATTTGGGTGATGCCAGCGCTTTTTTAGTGCGCGTCTTGTTGCGTCTACCCAGCAGAGTGGGGGAGGCATTACAGGATTTTGTACGCCAAGTTTATTCTGTGGGTGTGTATTCTTTACCTATTGTCATTGTCTCTGGGGTTTTTATTGGTTTAGTGGTGGGCTTGCAAGGTGAGCACACCTTAAGCCAGTTTGGTGCATCGAGCGCCCTGGGGCAGTTAGTGGCGCTAAGTGTGGTACGCGAATTAGGCCCTGTGGTCACAGGGTTATTATTTGCCGGGCGTGCTTGCTCTGCACTTACCGCAGAAATTGGTTTAATGAAAGCCACCGAACAACTTTCTAGCATGGAAATGATGGGGGTGGACCCGTTAGGCCGCATTGTGGCACCGCGTTTTTGGGCGGGTTTATTTAGCATGCCTTTGTTGGTTATTATCTTTGATGCTTTTGCCATTTGGGGCGGGTACTTAATCAGTGTTAAAGTGCTGGGCATTGATGGCGGCACTTTTTGGAATAATATGCAGGCGGGCGTGAATTTTCACACGGATGTATTAAATGGCATTTATAAAGCCATTGTATTTGGCGTTGTGGCCACATGGGTTGCGGTGTACCAAGGTTATGCTTGCGTACCAACGGCCGAAGGCATTAGCCGGGCCACAACACGAACGGTGGTGTATGCATCATTGGCCGTTTTAGGTTTAGATTTTATTTTAACAGCACTCATGATGGGAGGTTGGTAGTATGAGACAACGTAGTGTAGATATTTTAGTGGGTTTATTTGTGTTAATTGCCGTGTTGGCATTACTGGTGTTAGCCCTTAAGGTGAGTGGCTTAACCAATTTGGATAGCTCTACCGGCTACCAAGTGAGCGCCGAATTTGACAATGTTGGTGGCTTGAAAATTGGCGCCCCAGTAAGCATTGCCGGCGTAAAAGTGGGTGTGGTCGATGACATTGTATTAGACCCGGTTACTTTTCGTGCGAAAGCGATGGTGGAAATTTTTAATAAGGTGACGCAAATTCCAAGCGATAGCTCAGCAAGCATATTAACGGCGGGCATTTTAGGCGCGCAATATGTTGGCTTAACGCCCGGCTTTTCAACACAATCTTTGGTTAATAATGGCAGCATTAAAACCACGCATTCAGCTTTGGTGCTAGAAAATTTAATTGGCCAGTTAATGTATAACTTGAAAAAGTAAATAAAATATAGGGACACGATATGAAATTAATTAAGATAATACTCGCCGCCAGCCTGGTTTTTTGTTGCGCACAAGTTTTTGCAGCAACGCAATCCCCCACCGACATGCTACGTAAGGTGACCAATACCGCGATTGCTGAATTGCGCACGGCCAAAGCAAAATTACCTGCTGGCAAAAAATTATCTGTAAAAGTCATGCATGATATTATTAACAAAGAGTTACTGCCTTATGTTGATTTAAATAATATGTCGCGCGCCGTGTTAGGGCGCAATGCTTGGGCCAATGCCAATGCGAGTGAGCGGGTTCAGTTTAAAAAACAATTCACAGATTTAGTGATCAATACTTATGCATCTGCACTCACCACCTTTGATAGCAGCGATATTACTATCTACCCTGTGCGCGGTGGTTATAAAGGTAAAGATATTATTCAAGTTAACAGCGTGGTGCAAGCACCGGGTGCGCAGCCGTTGCCTGTGGTGTACCATTTGGAAAAAGTAAGCGGTAAATGGATGATTTTTGATTTGAGCGTAGAAGGTATTAGCTTGGTAGAAAGCTATAAAGCCCAGTTTGCACCGGTGGTGCAAAGCCGAGGCTTAAAAGCATTAATTTCTAGCTTGCAAAGTCATAACGAACAATTAGCATCATAGCAATAGCGATTTAATATGAGTTATCGACTACAACAAACGCAAGCCCAGCAGTTCACCCTCCAAGGTGATATGGTGTTTACTACGGCCAAGTCATTGTGTAAAGAGTTGACCGCTACATTTTGCCAGCCGCAGGCTTACACACTCGATTTGAGTGGTGTGCAACAATTTGATAGCGCAGGTCTTGTGAGTTTGTTAACCGCAGCTCAATCGTGCCAACAAGCACAAGCCACACTAACCTTATTAAATCTTCCCGCAGCCGTTACCACGTTAATTGGCTTATATAATTTACATTCAATATTAGGTTAACAAACATGTCTGAACAAATTGATGTGCAACAACTTTTACAAACTGCTTTTCCCGATGTGCAATTCGTGTGCACCGGTGATGGCTGCCATTTTCAAATTCAAGCCGTGGGTGAGGTGTTTGAAAATTTAAACCGTATCAAGCGCCAGCAATTATTAAATAATGTGTTGGGTGACTTAATTAATAGCGGCGTAATTCATGCCGTTAACTACAAGCTTTTCACTCCAGAAGAAGCAAAAGAAAAAGGAGTCTCATGGACAAGTTAAAAATTATTGGTGATTGCACCATGCATGGCGAAGTAAAAATATCGGGCGCCAAAAATGCTGCTCTGCCTATTTTGGCCGGTTGTTTATTATTAGATGAACCCGTTATTATTTCAAACGTGCCGCATTTACGTGATGTAACCACCACGATGTCATTGCTGGGCGACATGGGGGTAGAATTAATTTTCGATGAAAAACTTAACATTGAAGTTGACCCACGCAACATTAAAAACTTTGTGGCCCCTTATGAGCTGGTTAAAACCATGCGCGCCTCAATTTTGGTGCTAGGGCCGTTGCTGGCAAAATTTGGTGAAGCAAAAGTTTCATTGCCCGGAGGCTGCGCTATTGGCTCGCGGCCTGTGGATGTCCACCTTGATGGCTTGAAAGCTATGGGGGCAAAAATTAATGTTGAAAATGGCTATATCTACGCCAGCGTTGAGGGCCGCTTGCAAGGTGTGCACTTGGCGTTGGAAAAAGTGACGGTTAACGGCACAGAGAATTTAATGATGGCCGCCACACTAGCCGAGGGTGTCACCACGCTTAGCAATGCTGCTCGTGAACCTGAAGTGGTTGATACGGCTAACTTTTTAAATGCCATGGGCGCCAAAATTACCGGCGCAGGAACCGATACCATAACGATTGAAGGCGTAGAGCGCTTACACGGTGGCGAATATCGCATCATGCCAGACAGAATTGAAGCCGGCACGTATTTAATTGCCGCGGCAATGCTAGGCGGCAAACTAACCGCAAGAGATATTAACCCGGCAGATTTAGAAGTGGTGTTGCTCAAGCTACGTGAAGCGGGCGCAGAGATTGAAACCGGTGATGATTGGATCACACTAGACATGGGTGGTCGCCGCCCTAAAGCCGTGGATGTGTACACCGCACCGTTTCCGGGCTTTCCTACTGATATGCAAGCACAAATGATGGCCTTAAATACCATTGCTGAAGGTTCATGTGTGGTAAAAGAAACTATTTTTGAAAACCGTTTTATGCACGTGCAAGAATTGCAGCGCATGGGTGCCGACATTAGATTGGAAGGTAACACCGCGTTTGTCACCGGCGTAGAAAAATTACAAGGCGCACCCGTGATGGCCACCGATTTGCGCGCTTCAGCCAGCTTAATTCTTGCCGGCTTAGCTGCCGAGGGTGAAACCAGCATCGAGCGAATTTACCATATCGATCGCGGCTATGAGCGTATTGAAGAAAAATTTGCCCAACTAGGTGCTAACATCCACCGCATCGTCGATTAATAAATTCTCGCTTCGGGAGTGGTAAAACGAGAGGGCACAATAGGTGCCCTCGTTGGTATGTGGGGTACAGCGATGGGCACCAAAGGCACAAGTAGATTTTAAGAACTGAGGCTATAAGCCCAAAACGAACCGGACAATCAACATGCAACGCACAGAACTGCTCACCTACATAGATGATCTGTTAAAACCCCATCAAGTAAAAGACTATTGCCCTAACGGCTTGCAAGTGGCTGGTAATGAACACGTCAAAAAAATCGTCACGGGCGTCACCGCCTGCCAAGCTTTACTTGACGCTGCCGTTGCAGCAAATGCCGATACGGTATTAGTTCATCATGGTTATTTTTGGAAAGGCGAAAACCCCTGCATTACTGGCATTAAACGCGCGCGCTTAACCACACTGTTAACACACAATATTAATTTATTGGCGTACCACCTGCCATTAGATGTGCACCCTGAAATAGGCAACAACGCGCAACTCGCTGAGGTGTTAGAGATTACCGTCACCGAGGTGAGTCCCGATGGGTTAATTTACGCTGGCGAATTATCGCAGAGTCTATCTGCGCCAGCACTTAGCACGCTATTACAAGACAAACTCAAGCGCGCCCCACAACTCATTAGCGGCCATAACCGTGAAATCAAGCGCATTGCTTGGTGCACCGGTGCCGCACAAGATTATTTAGAAGCCGCGTTAGCCTATAACGTTGATGCGTTTATTTCCGGCGAAGTGTCCGAACGCACGTTTCACTTAGCCAAAGAATATGGCATTAACTACTATGCTGCCGGCCACCATGCCACCGAGCGTTTTGGCATTCAAGCACTGGGTGAAGTGTTAGCAGAAAAGTTTGCGGTAGAAGTAGAGTTCATTGATATTGATAATCCGGTTTAAGCACTCGGCAATATAAATGAAAGGTAATGAGATTTTGGCGTCAAAATTTTACCAAACCGAAGACAACCAGCGCTTTGCAAAGCCCCGTCGTTGCGAGGAGCGCAGCGACGCGGCTTGCACGCTGATTGTTTTCGGCTTAAAAACCCCCGTCGTTGCGAGTAGCATAGCGACGTGGCAATCTCTTAGACTGCAGTTGTAATTCCTGAGATTGCCACG
>JAWUVP010000014.1:0-44730 GCA_034112285.1 Gammaproteobacteria bacterium | reverse complement strand
TTCAACATGCTGGTTCTGAAATACTCGATTTGCAAATTCAGCCCAGCTCTTCTCCTAAAGAGAGCGTTAGGATTTATATCTATCAAGCGAATAAAGTCTGCATTTATGAGGTAAACAAAACATCGGTGAAGCCGGTAGGTGATCTACAGCTCGTTAATACCATGCTATTAGTTGCATAAACCAATTACATAGTAAATTAAGCCCAATTTGTTATAATGCCTTCATCTAAATAGACGAGGTATCCAATGGCAGGTCATAGTAAATGGGCAAATATTCAACACCGCAAAAAAGGCCAAGACGCTAAGCGCGGTAAACTCTTTACCAAATTAATTCGTGAAATCATGGTTGCAGCCAAAATGGGCGATGCTGACCCTATTAATAATCCACGTTTGCGTGCGGCAATTGATAAAGGTTTAAGCAATAACATGACGCGTGACACGGTCGATCGCGCCGTGAAACGTGGTGCGGGTGATACCGATTCAGGTAGTGTTGACGAGCTGCGTTACGAAGGTTATGGTCCTGCCGGTGTGGCCGTGTTGGTTGACACCATGACAGATAACAAAAACCGTACTGTGGCCGAAGTGCGTCATGCGTTTAGCAAAAGCGGTGGTAGCTTGGCAACCGAAGGCGCAGTGGCGTATTTGTTTGCTCACCAGGGCACTATTAGTTTTGCTCCCGGGGTTGATGAAGACCAGCTGATGGAGTTGGCCATTGAGGCCGGCGCCGACGATGTGCAAGCTCATGACGATGGCAGCCAAGATGTGGTGACCAATTTTGAAGACTTTGGCGCCATTAAAGATACCCTAGATGCAGCGGGGTTAGAATCGGTGCACGCCGAAGTGACTATGGAAGCAGCAATTAAAATAGAAATAACGAACCTTGACGACGCTGAAAAAGTGATGCGCTTAATTGATAAGTTAGAAGATTTAGACGACGTGCAAGAAGTCTATTCGAATGTTGAGTTTTCTGCAGAAGTGCTAGCCGAACTCGATAATTAAATTAGGAACAATCATGCAACAAGCACAATGGGATGACATGTTAAGCCAGGCTAAAAAAGCCGCTGCAAAGGCGCATTGCCCTTATAGCCAGTTTCAGGTGGGTGCCAGTTTGTTGGCTGATGATGGTAAAATTTATACTGGGTTTAACCTCGAGAATAGTGCTTTTCCTTCCAGTATTTGTGCTGAATGCTGTGCACTATGTAATGCCGTAGCAAACGGTGCAACGTCCATTAAAGCGGCGATAGTTTACACGCCCACCGATCAATTTTGTTATCCATGTGGCAACTGCCGGCAAACTTTAAGCGAATTTGCGGGTGATATTCCTATTCAAATTCATTGTGACAAAGCTGAGCATGAATCAACTAGTTTGGCCATTTTATTACCGGCTAATTTTAGTGCCGAAAATTTTGAAACGGTTGGTTCCGGTGACAACGCATGAGTGTGATTCTGGGTATAGACCCGGGTTCACGCATTACAGGTTATGGTATTATTGATGTGCAGGATAATGAGTTAACATATTTAGACAGTGGCTGCATTCGCATTAAGGGCACGGCCATGCCCGAGCGCTTAGCGCAAATTTATCATTGCGTGCGCGAGCTGGTAACACAATATCAGCCCGATGAAGCCGCCATTGAAGAAGTGTTTATGCATATGAATGCCGGTGGCGCATTAAAACTTGGCCAAGCACGCGGTGGCGCCATTACCGCTATTGTGCAAGATGACATTCCTGTAGGTGAATATTCTGCTCGGCAAATTAAAAAAGCCGTTGTGGGCACGGGTGCTGCCGATAAAGCACAGGTGCAACATATGGTTACCGCTTTGCTTAAATTAAGCAGCACACCTCAGTCCGATGCGGCCGATGCCTTAGCGGTAGCGATTTGCCACATCAACACGCAAAAATCTATGAATTTAATCAATAGCGCACAAAGCTACACCCGGAAACGTTTACGATGATAAGCTATTTAAAAGGCATTGTTGCCGCCAAGAAGCCCCCAGAACTTATTTTAGATGTTAATGGGGTGGGGTACGGGTTAACCGCTTCGATGAACACGTTTTATAATTTACCCGAAGTGGGTGACTCGGTACAAGTGCATACGCATTTAGTGGTGCGCGAAGATAGCCACACACTGTTTGGTTTTAAAACTGAAAAAGAGCGGGCTTTGTTTTTGACACTAATTAAAGTCAATGGCGTAGGGCCCAAATTAGCCATTACTATTCTATCGAGTATTGACCCAAATAGTTTTGTACAGTGCATTCAAGCCAACGATACGGCCAGCTTGGTGCAATTGCCAGGCGTGGGCAAAAAAACGGCAGAACGATTGGTGTTGGATTTACGCGATCGCTTGAAAGATTGGCAAGGCGATTTTTCTTTTACAACCGACAAATCAAATATTGCGGTCGATCCTAAGCAAGATGCTGAGAGCGCGTTGATTGCATTAGGTTATAAACCGCAAGAAGCGAAGCGGGCATTGGATAACGTGAATGCAGAAGGCGAAAGCAGTGAAACGTTGATTAGAATGGGGCTGAAGAATTTAGTGCGCTAGCTGGACATTGCCGCGTCACTTCGTTTCTCGCAACGACGCAGTGCTTCTGGAGTACAATGTGATTCTAAAGAATTTCGTTATAAAATAATACTAACTCAGGAACACCATGAAAAAATTAATATTCCTTCCCACCTTACTACTAGGCTGGTTATTCATTCTTTACCAATATAGCATTCGACTTTCAGATAGCGTGATTATAGACCGCTTAATGCATACCCTTCATATTGGTCCCGGTCAAATTGGGGTGTTATCTTCGGCTTATTATTTACCTTACGTTATCATGCAAATTCCGGCAGGCTTATTAATGGACCGATATGGCGTACGCCGCACTTGGTCTTTTGCGATCTTATTTATAGCGGCGGGTTGTTTTATCTTCGGCCATGCCAGTGGCACATTTGAAGCCAGCATTGGCCGCGCCTTAATGGGCATTGGCTCCGCTTTTTCTTGGATTGGCATTGTTAGTGTTATTCACCGCTGCGTCGATAAAAAACACGGCGCGTTATTAATTGGTATTAGCATGAGCTTATGCATGGTGGGTGCCATCATTGGCCAAGCGCCTTGGCTGTATTTAACCAACTTGCTCGATAGCTGGCGTGAGCCGTATCTATATGCCGCGGGTTTTGGCGTGTTGGTAATGGTCGCCGTATTGTTCACGGCTGATAGTGAGTGCAAAAATGTTTCTGAACAAAATAGTTTTGCTCAAGTATTACAAGCCGCTATACCGGTGATGAAAATGCCGAGCTTTTGGATTTTGATTTTATATCTTACCGCCATTAGTTTGCCACAAAATGCTTTTACCGCGCTCTGGGCAGTAGAATTTTTAAAGCGCAATTATGCCATCAAAGAAACTAGCGCGGCTACATTAAGCTCGTTAATTTGGCTGGGCGGTTTGCTGGGGGCGCCGGTTATGGGCTTGGTGTCAGATTACATGGTCAAAAAACGTAATTTTCTTATGGCAGTTGGTTTATTAACACTCGTGTTAATGATGGTGGTAATTTTTGTGCAGCCCCATTCATTAATTTTGCTCGCCATATTGTTATTTGTGATTGGCTTTATTACCAACGCCAGTGTGCTAGTGTACGCCATGGCTGCAAGAATGACCGATATGAAAGGCACAACCTCGGTGCTTGGTGTGGCAAACATGGTTAATATGGGTGGTGCTGCGTTGGTACAAATGTTTACCGGCTGGGTGCTTAGCTTGACCATGAGCCATGGCAATATAGGCAATTTTTATTGGGGGCTGAGTATTATTCCTGTGCTGCTTCTAGTGAGTCTGCTAACCATGTTGTGGCTTAAATGTGAGACTTCTTAAGCTTGGTATTTCTATGATATAATCACGCTATGATTGAATCTGACCGTTTAGTAACTGCCCAAGATAAAAACGACACCGCGCTCGACAAGGCCATTCGCCCCAAACAATTGGCGGATTATATTGGTCAACCCGCTGTGCATGAGCAGATGGAGATATTTTTTGCCGCGGCAAAAATGCGAAATGAAGCTTTAGATCACGTCTTTATTTTTGGCCCACCTGGGCTGGGCAAAACCACATTAGCGCATATCATTGCCAACGAAATGGGTTCAAGCTTACGCCAAACGTCTGGGCCAGTGTTAGAAAAAGCCGGCGACTTAGCCGCTTTACTTACAAACCTTGAGCCGCATGATGTGCTGTTTATAGATGAAATTCACCGTTTAAACCCGGCCATTGAAGAAATTCTTTACCCGGCAATGGAAGATTATCAGCTAGATATTATGATTGGCGAAGGCCCAGCTGCGCGCTCCATTAAGCTAGACCTACCGCCATTCACCTTAGTGGCAGCCACCACTAAAGCAGGTTTACTCACTTCACCCTTACGCGACCGATTCGGTATTGTGCAGCGCTTAGAGTTTTATGACTTAAATGCTTTGAGCCAAATCATCATCCGCTCTGCCGCCATCATGAAGGTTGGTATCGACAGTGCCGGTGCCGCAGAAATTGCCCGTTGCTCACGCGGCACGCCGCGAATTGCTAATCGATTGTTGCGTCGTGTGCGAGACTTTGCCCAAGTGAAAGCCGAGGGGAGCATTAACAAAACGATTGCCCAGCAAGCATTAAAATTATTAGACGTTGATACTAACGGCTTTGATATGCTCGATAGAAAATTACTGTTGGCCATGATTGAAAAATTTGATGGCGGCCCCGTTGGAGTTGATAATTTAGCCGCAGCCATTAGTGAAGAAAAGGGCACCATTGAAGATGTGTTAGAACCTTACCTTATTCAACAAGGCTTTATTATGCGCACTGCGCGTGGTCGTATTGCCACCAAACATGCTTATGCACATTTTGGCATAGATATGCCAAAACCATTACCAGCGGAAAATGATTCGCTTGATTTATTACGGGAGTAGTCGTGACGTTTGATCCTTCAGCCATAGGCTTTTTTACTAACGCCAGTTTAGTGGTAAAAATAGTAATGATAATTTTACTCATCGCTTCATTATTTTCTTGGACGTGTATTATTCAGCGCTGGCTATTTTTAGGCAAAATGCGCCGCAATGTTACGCGGATGGAAAAGGAATTTAGTAAAGCAAAAGACTTATACTTGCTGGCCGACAAATACAAAAAGCAAAAAACACCACAAGGGTTAATTGCTATTTTCATGGCCGGCTACAAAGCGTTGTGCCAGCTATCGGACAAAAAATCTTTAACCGCGCAACTTAAAATAGATAACGTGCGCAGCGCCATGACGATTGAGCAATCGCGCCTGCAAGAATTGTTAGATCAAAACCTATCATTTTTAGCCACCGTAGCCTCAACCAGCCCCTATATAGGCTTGTTTGGCACCGTCTGGGGCATTATGACCGCGTTTATGGCCTTGGGCACCGTGCAACAAGCCAGCATTGCCATGGTGGCTCCGGGCATTTCTGAGGCATTAATTGCTACGGCCTTAGGTTTGTTTGCCGCCATTCCCGCTGCTATTGCTTACAACCGTTTTACTTCAAGGGTCGATAGCTTGTTAAACCGCATGGATATATTCCAAGAAGAATTTATTCGCCAATTAACTCTTAACGTCTACTCAACCGATGCGTAAGCAACGCCGCCGCAATCGCGCCATAGCTGACATTAACATTGTGCCGTACATTGATGTGATGCTGGTTTTGTTAGTGATATTTATGATTGCCACGCCACTGCTTACCCAGGGCGTAAAAGTCAGCCTACCCAAAGCCCACGCCGCCGCGCTACCTAACCCCGATAATTTACCGCTAATTGTAAGTGTGAATGCAACCGGGCAATACTTTTTAAGCACGGTAGCAAATGATAAACCCTTACCCGCACAGCAATTAGCGATACGCGTAGCCGCAGAGTTGGCGCTGGCCAAGCAACAAGGCAAACAACGCCAAGTGTTTGTGAAAGGCGATAAGGCGGTAAGTTATGGCAAGGTAGTCCAAGCTATGGTATTGCTGCAAAAAGCCGGTGTACAAAAAGTGGGCTTGATGACGCGTGGGCCGGGTTAATAAGAATTCATTCGCTGGTGGACAGATTGCAGCTTTCGCAGTTTATACTCTTAGTGAATGAAGCTTCGGTGTTCCGGCTTTGTTTGGAAAAAAGTACGTCGTTGCGAGGAGCGAAGCGACGCGCCAATCTCCATGACTCGAGGCGTAATATCAAAAATACCGTCGTTGCGAGGAGCATAGCGGCGCGCACCCGAGGGCACAGGTCAATCTCCTGCTACTGTTGTGCTCTATTTTAAAAGGACAGTTGTCTGCGGAAGATTGCCCCGTCGCTATGCTCCTCGCAACGACGGCGAGCCAAATTCAGAATAAATAATTCACCTCTGGCATCCAACCCCGTTTCCGTATATCATTGCGGCTATTGCCATTTAGGATCCCATATGCAAAAGTCTTACCTGTATCGAATTGCTTTAGTTGCTGCATTAGCGGGGTTGTTATTTGGCCTTGATTTGGGTGTCATTTCTGGTGCTTTACCCTTTATAAAACAGCATCTTAACTTGTCGGTTAGCGCCGAAGGTTGGGTGGTGTCTTCGGTGTTGTTTAGCGCAGCGGCGGGTGCCATTATTAGTGGCTGGATGTCTAGCGTGTGGGGCCGGAAAAATTCTATTATTTTAAGTGCATTATTGTTCGGTATTGCCTCTGTGGGCTCGGCCATGGCTAACTCGGTTGAGTGGTTAGTTTGTATGCGGGTATTGCTCGGGCTGTCGGTGGGTATGGCGACTTACAATGCGCCTATTTATTTGGCGGAAATTTCACCGGCGCGGATGCGGGGCAGCTTTGTTACGTTTTACCAATTTATGATTACGCTGGGCATTGTGTTGGCCTTTTTGAGTGACTTATTGTTTACGCCTTCTGGCAACTGGCGTTGGATGTTGGGCATTATTGCCATTCCAGCTTTTTTGATGTTTGCGTTAATGTTTACCTTGCCTAAAAGTCCGCGTTGGTTAATGTTGAAAGGATTGAAGCCGCAAGCCGAAACCGTGCTTAAACGCTTGTTAAGTGATGAAGAAATCACTGTGGGCTTGCAAGAAATGCATGCCAGCGCTTCGAATCGTGAGCCGCTGTTGGCGCTGTTAAAGAATAAACGTTTTATCGCTATTGTATTGTTTGCCATGGGGTTACAGGCTATTCAGCAATTCTCTGGCATGAATGCTATTTTATATTATGCGCCAGAAATTTTTGCAAAGTCTGGTTATGCTTCACACACCGATGCGATGTGGGCGACTTTTTTAATTGGGGTGGTGAATGCTATTACTACCGTGTTTGCGATTAAATTAATTGATAAGTTAGGGCGGCGTTTCTTTTTATACCTATCGGGTTTTATGGTGTTGATTAGCACATTGACCTTAGGCTTGATTTTTGCGTTTTATCATGGGCATAGTGATTTTTTAAATGTGGTGTCTTTGTTGGTGCTGTTTATCTTTATTATTGGTTATGCCTTGGGCTATGCTCCCGTAATTTGGACCCTCTGCGCGGAAATATTTCCGCTCAACGGCCGCTCTTTTGCCATGAGCTGCGCCACCACCAGCAACTGGTTTGCCAGTGGTATTGTTGGTGCGGTGACCCTGCCTCTGATTAATGCATTAGGTATTGGTGAATTCTATTTAATCCTCGCCGGTTTTGCCGTGCTGAGTTTGATTTATTTTAAATTCTTTTTGCCTGAAACCAAAGGTGTGCGTTTGGAGCATATTGAAAAAAATCTCTGGGACAATAAACCGCTTAAAGATCTAGGAAGTTAAGATGACTGTATTGATTGTAGGTGGAGCCGGTTACATTGGCTCGCACATGGTGTGGCAACTGCATGACCAAGGTAAGAAAGTCGTGGTGCTTGATGATTTATCTTCTGGCCACACACAAAGTTTGCCTTCTAAGGTACCGTTTGTACAAGGCAGCATGCAAGATAGGGTGCTACTCGATCGCGTGTTTAGCGATTATGATATTAAAGCCGTGATGCATTTTGCCGCTTTTATTGAAGTGGGGGAATCCATGATTGACCCTGCCAAATATTATGAGAATAATGTGGTGGCCACCTTAAGCTTGCTAAATGCCATGCGGGCGAATGAGGTGAAGTATTTTGTTTTGTCCTCCACTGCTGCAGTGTTTGGTGAGCCACAATATACGCCGATCGATGTTGAGCATCCTAAAAACCCTTTAAATACCTACGGGCATACAAAATTAATGGTCGAGCAAATTTTGGCCGATTATGACCGAGCTTATGGTTTGAAATCTGTTTGCTTGCGTTATTTCAATGCCTGCGGAGCTGACCCTCATGGTCGCACGGGCGAGAGTCATGACCCTGAATCACACTTGATTCCTCTTATTTTACAAGTGGCCAATGGCCGGCGTGACGTTATTAAAATATTTGGTGATGATTACGACACGCCAGACGGTAGCTGTGTGCGTGATTACGTGCATGTTAATGATTTGTGTAGTGCCCATGGTTTGGCGTTACAAGCCATGATGGCTGATGAGCAAAGCAAAACGTATAACCTGGGTAATGGCCAAGGTTTTTCGGTGAAGCAAGTGATTCAAGCTGCGCTTGAGGTCACCAAGACACCGATTGCCGTAGAGCTTGCTGAGCGCCGTGTAGGCGATCCGGCGACATTGGTTGCCGATTCCTCGCTTATTCAAAAAGAGCTTGGCTGGGAGCCAAAATTTGCCAATTTACACGATATTATTGCCCATGCTTGGGCTTGGGAGAAAAAATGTTATTGAAAAAAACACATCGACGTTTAAACCCTTTAACCAATGAATGGGTATTGGTTTGTGCCAACCGCACTAACCGACCTTGGCAGGGTGCTGAAGAAACACCGGCGCAGGAAAGTGCTGCAGAGCACGATCCTAATTGCTATTTATGCCCCGGCAATACGCGTGTCAATGGCGATGAAAACCCTACTTATAGTGATGTATTCGTGTTTGCTAATGATTTTTCGGCCTTAACCCCTGAGTTAGAATTGTCACAAATTTTAGACCCTTTATTTACTGCCGAAGAAGTGGCCGGTGAATGCCGGGTGATTTGTTTTTCACCACAGCATAATTTAACCTTGGCCGACATGTCTGTACCCGCTATTGAAAATGTGGTGAGTGTTTGGCAAGAGCAGCATGCTGAGTTATCTGAGCTATACCGTTGGGTGCAAATTTTTGAAAATAAAGGTGAGGTAATGGGCTGCTCGAACCCGCATCCTCATGGTCAAGTTTGGGCCAGCAGTCACATCCCCAATAATATTCGCAAAACACATAATAACTTAGAATATTACCATATGGAGCAGGGCAAAAATCTATTGCTAGATTACATGCACGCCGAGTTAGAACTTAAAGACCGTATTGTTGAAGAAAATGATGACTGGTTAGTGGTGGTGCCGTATTGGGCTACGTGGCCGTTTGAAACACTATTGCTGCCTAAGCAACACATCCCTAATTGGCGTTATGTGTCGCCGGCGCATAAATTATCGTTGGCGCAAATCTTACAAAGTACGCTGCAGCGTTATGATCGTTTATTTAATGTGTCATTCCCTTATTCCATGGGCTGGCATTGCGCGCCAAATACGGCTGAAGCTGAAAAATATTGGCAGTTACATGCACATTTTTACCCCCCGTTGTTACGCTCTGCGGGCGTAAAAAAATTCATGGTCGGTTATGAAATGCTGGCTGAAACTCAACGCGATTTCACGCCGGAGTTTGCTGCACAAAAATTAAGGGAGGCGTAGACCTTGGAAGTAATACAACAAAGATTACAAGAAATTTATCAGCAGCATTTTAAGACGTTACCAAAATATTTTGCCCGCGCCCCAGGCCGAGTCAATTTGATTGGTGAGCATACCGATTATAATGACGGCTTTGTGTTTCCTATGGCGATTGATTTGTCTATTTGGATTGCTTTCACACCGAACCAGCAACGGCACATTCGCGTGGTGGCGGCTGATTTTGAAAGTGAAATTCACGACATAGATTTAGCCAATATAGAATCGGACAGAGAAGGCTGGTGGGAATATATTAAAGGCATGGCGAACGAGCTGCAAACGCACTTTAGTTGTGACTTAATGGGTTTTGACGCCGTTATTCTTAGCGATGTGCCTATTGGCGCAGGGCTGTCTTCGTCTGCGGCATTTGAGTTGGCCATTGCGCGCGCCTTAGTGCAAACCAATAAAATTGAATGGCGGCCGGTGCTTATGGCACAACTTGCGCAGCGTGCAGAAAATAAATGGGTAGGGGTTAACTGCGGGATTATGGATCAGTTGATTTCAGCCGTAGGTGAAGAAAATCACGCCGTGTTAATTGACTGCCGTGATTTAACCCACGAATCTATTCCGCTACCAAAAAATACCGCTGTTGTTATTATGGATACCAGTACGCGCCGTGGCTTAGTCGATTCACATTATAATGAGCGCCGTGAGCAATGCTTACAAGCAGCAGAGGCCCTAGGGCTGCCTGCTTTACGTGATGCCACGCTGGATGATTTACCTAAGCTCAAGACTTTGGTTGATGAAACTGTTTTTAAACGCGCACGCCATGTGATTACAGAAAATGAAAGAACACTCTGCGCCAAACAGGCCATGTTAGATAATGATGCACCGGCTTTGGGTGAGTTGTTTAAGCAAAGCCATTTAAGCCTAGCAAATGATTTTGCGGTGACTAATGCCGCGCTAGATAGCATTGTGGGTATTGCGAACGGCTTGACGGCCTGTTTTGGCGCACGGATGACAGGCGCTGGGTTTGGTGGCTGCGCTGTGGCGCTGGTTGCGGCTGATGAGGTTGAGCGTTTTTGCGATGATGTTAGCAAGCGCTATCATGAGGTTATGGGTTTGAATGCAGCTATTTTTGCGGTTGAGGCTGTGGATGGCGTAAGTTTGTATTTGTTGGATGCTTAGCGAGGGATTGATTGGTGAAGATGGCTTCATGCTTAGGTCGAGTATAGCTATAGCATAATTCACTTCATCGAGCTTTGGTGCGGCTCTTCAATGCTTTAGGTTGATGTGCATGCTAAAAAATAACGTGTAATATTGGATTTGTGATACACGGGGGTACTCAAGCCTATGTGCTACCGATAAAAAATTTTCACGCCTCACTAGATATGAACCTGGAAGAAATGATTTCTCATGTTTTATCGTGTGCTGAGATATTTGTTCACTATAAAAATACCTTTAACGTTCTCTTAATGTTCAGCCCTTACAATGTTAGCCTTGATAGATAAAAATAAAAAGGAAAAATAATAATGAACGTTGGCAGTCATGGCTCAGCTATTAAAGAATTCCAGGCAAGAATATCTGAATCAATAAAGCCTAATGATCCCCTTTATTTTGAACTCCTTAATCGATTAGCTAATGTTTTAAGCTCTACATCAGAGCCTGTGGCTATTTTTTTGACGCGCGCTTTGGCCTTTGAAATAAAATGTGTTACTGGGATTGGTGTTTTTGTATTACCTAATCGTCTAGCTCCGCATCATATGAGAGCTTTTGGCCCTTTAGAAAAATCAATGGTTTCAGCGAGTGCCTTTGCTGTTTATGAACTTTTACAAAAATTACTTTATTTGATTTATTATAAATGTGGCAAAAAATATGAGGTTACTCCTCAGATGATAAGACAGACATTTTCTAGTTTTATTGAGCGCTCAGTAAATAATGCCGCTTATTTAACAATGTATTATACTGCAAAAAAAATAATTACAGCTCAACCAGAAGATATTGGTATCATGATAGCCGCAATGGCAACTTTTGTATCTGTTTATGCTCCTCCATTATTGGTAAGCATTCCCAGTGACATCCTCAAAAGGCTTAGATATGCATACGGTCTTTGTAAACGTGATCAACATTCTATTGCCAATACGCGCGATCTAGAAGGTTTTGATAGCTATGACCGGGAACCTGAAAAAATCCCTTTATTAATAAATATTACTGAAAGAAAACCACTCCAACAAATTGACACTCAAAATATTGTATACTTTCTCCTGTTAACGTTTTATTTTTTAGTATCTAAATATGATCATACTGTAGAGCGAAGTTTAGAAAGTGTTAAAAATGAATACGCTGTATCAGCGATCCTCTCACTTATTAGCTTTTTAATTACATTCTTTCTATATGGTTAAAATCTCCTATTGAAATATAGATTTCGTAGCAATGAGACTAATCTCTATCATGTAATATAATTATTATTTTTTAATAAAACATGTCGAGAGCGGTGTTTGTCAAGATGATTGACTTCATATTAGGATATGCTAAATTAGAAGGTATGAGATTAAAGAGTTTTGATGAAAATGCTGATAAAGCAACCCGTTTACTCAAAAGCTTGGCAAGTAAGCCACGCTTAATGGTGTTGTGTCAGCTTGCTGAGGGTGAGCATTCTGTGGGGGAGCTTTTGGCTAATTCTGGTTTGAGCCAATCTGCTTTATCACAACATCTAGCAAAATTGCGTGAAGACGATTTGGTGCAAACGCGCAAAGAGTCACAAACCGTTTATTATCGGTTGAAAAGTAAGCCGGCAGCCAAAGTGCTAAAGACCTTGCATTCGATTTTTTGCCAATAATTTTTTGCTTGCAATATTAGATTATGCTAAATTAGAATTTAGTTAAGGAGATGCTATGAAAAATATTTCTATCGAAGAACTACTGAAAAAATATTCCAAAGACGCGTTGGTTGCCGGCGAGGGTATTAACATTATTGATGTTCGTGAAGTTGATGAATATCAGCAGGAGCATATTGCTTGCGCTAAAAATGTTCCGTTCGCGCAAATAAATACCTTAGATGCAGAAGATTGTGCAGGTAAAGTGGGTTTGTTTCATTGTCGCTCTGGGCGTAGAACAGATATAAATGCAGCGCTATTAGACTCAACACCGTTTGAAGAAATGTATTGCCTAGAGGGTGGCATTGTTGCTTGGAAGGAGGCCGGATTACCCATAAAGAACCTAACCAGCGCGCCAATTGATGTGATGCGCCAGGTGCAATTTATTATTAGCATGATGATTTTGTTCGGGGTGGGTTTAAGCTATTTGATTTCACCTTATTTTATATTACTAGCCGTGTTTGCTGGTGTGGGACTGTTGGTTGCTAGTGTAACGGGATTTTGTGGTATGGCTTCTATGTTAAAGTTCTTGCCTTGGAATAAAGTTAAGCCACACGGAGTTAAGTGATGATTTTTCGACAACTATTTGATCAGGATACTTTTAGTTATACCTATCTAATTGCTTCTGAAGTTGGCCGTGAAGCGGTTATTATTGACCCCGTTAAAACGCATACTGCGGTTTATACCCAGTTGCTGCAAGAGCTTGATGTGAAGTTAATGTTTGCGATCGACACACATCTTCATGCTGATCATGTTACGGCATTAGGCGCTTTGCGCGACCAGACGGATTGTGTTACCGCTATGGGTGAGCAAACTTCTGCTGAATGTGTATCTCTGAAAATAAAAGAAAATGAACCTATTATTATCGATAATTTAATCATTAAACCTCTCTATACCCCTGGCCACACGGATGACTCGTATTGTTTTTTGATGGATGATCGAGTGTTTACGGGTGATACATTGTTGATTCGTGGTTCAGGCCGAACTGACTTTCAAAATGGTGACAGTGGCATTCAATATGACAGTATATTTAATAAATTACTGACTTTGCCAAAAGAAACGTTAGTTTATCCAGGCCACGATTATCGCGGGTTTACTTGTAGCACAATTGAAGAAGAGCGTTTGTATAACCCCAGGTTGAATGTTAAAACAAAAGAAGATTATATTGCTTTGATGGCTGATTTAAAGCTACCGAGTCCAAAATATATGGATGTGGCAATACCGGCTAATCAAGGTTGTGGGAAGTAATTATTTCGCTCGTATTTTTTAAAATCACTACAAGTACTAGCTCGTAGATGGTTTGTCGCTTTACTCCTTGAAAAAGGGATAAGAGTACATTATGCTTTGCTAACTACTGGGGAATTATGGTTACGTCATTATCAACATATCAATCACTTGTCGCCCGCGGCCAACACAGCTGGAAAGATTTTAATGAATCTAGACGGCGACAACTAACTAAATCAAACCCTGCGGCAGTTAATGAGCGGGTTAGTGAAAATATTGTTATCGAATTGCTGACAAACGTACTTGATTGGGAAACAGAATGTATTCAACAGCAAGTTGAATATGCAGATATCACCTTGTGTCATATGGGCATAACACGCTTGATTATAGAAACAAAGCGTCCTGGTTTATTGAAATGGAATAAAAACGAAGTTGAAAAAGCGCTTTCCCAAGCCAGGCGTTATGCTGATAAACAAAAAGTTAAAACTATAGCCATCAGTGATGGTCATCTTTTATATGCCGCAGACATACAGCATGGTGGGCTTAAAGGGCGATTATACGTAGAACTTGACAGTGAAAACTTTCCTGATGAGTTGTTTTGGTTAAGCAAACATGGAATTTATCGTGAGCGTGAAGGGAATAATACAAAACTAAATGAGCAAGATGAAATTTCACTTGCACCTGACGATATATTACATCCAAAATATAAAATCCCTGCTCGTTGCTTTGCTTATGTTGGCGATGCAACTGATCATAAAACATGGAAGCTGCCTTATTTGCTTGCGAATGGCAGTGTCGATACTAAACGTTTGTCGGGAGCAGTTCGTTGTATTGTTTCAAATTATCGCGGTACCAATGTAAAAAATGTACCTGATAGCGCCATTCCGAGTGTACTGAAAAGATTGGGCGATGCTGCTTTTCAAGCGGGGAAAATGCCATCGCAAATCCCTAAGCCCGCAGCCACTTATTGTCAATTAAATGATATTTTACTGGCGCTTTCATAGCGGCTTTGTTACGAAGATCGTAGTAACATATTTGAGTATGTAATATTAAATATATTGCACGAGAAACAGGGGGGCTGCCGAAAACTTCTAAGTTTAAAGTGCCGGAATTTCACTCGCTGCGACTATATAATTGCTAAGTCTGTCGCTACGCTTATCAATTATTTGAACATTTGATGATTTTCTGCTGATAAATCGCTACTTTATTGGCCTTGTTTTTTCAAGGAGTAAAGCGACAAAGAAAAAATCAAAAAGATCCGAGCGCAGCGAGCTCCTTATTCACCCGCACCCCACAGGCTTTGCGAGGCGTTATGAATGCTACCTTTTCAAGCCCCTCGCCGGCAGGACGCCGGCGCGGAGCCTACAGGGACGTATTCACGGCGTGGCTTGAAAAGGTGGCGTTCATCGCGCCCCCCGGCAAAGCCTAACTATTAGCCACCCCATGCGGCACATGCCCACTGGGAATATCATTTTGCGTGGCTGATTCACAATGGGCGCGTTGATCATCAAAAAAGAAATCGGCTTTAAAGGCTTTTAAAAATTCACCCTTGGCTAGCCCACCTAAAAATATGGCTTCATCTAAGCGTACATTCCAGTGGCGTAAAGTATTGATCACGCGTTTGTGTGAGGGGGCTGAACGTGCGGTGACCAGCGCGGTGCGAATTGGGCTGGTTTCATCGTCTGGGAAGTGTTGTAAAATGGCATGTAGTGCACGTAGGAAGGGTTTTAATGGGCCGCCTTCGAGTGGCTTTTCGGCGTTGGCCGATTCACTGGCAATGAAGGCATCAATGCCTTCGGCTTGGTAGACTCGTTCGGCTTCATCGGAAAACAAGACTGAATCACCATCAAAGGCAATGCGCAGTTGTTCGTGCGTGCTGCTGCTTAATGTGTGTGGCAAAATGGTCGCGGCGGCGTAGCCGGCTTGTAGGGTTTTTTGCACGTCTTCATAATGGGTGGATAAAAATAAGTGTGCGCCAAAAGCGGGAATGTAGGTGTCTGGGCTGCCACCGCCAGAGAAAGCTGCGCGGGTAATGTCTAAGCCGTAGTGTTGGATGCTATTAAAAATACGCAAGCCGGTGTCGGCGGTGTTGCGTGAGATGAGGACGATTTCTATCAATGGGTCTGTTACCGCATTGTTGATGTTAAGTAATTTCTGCACTAAATTGAAGGCAACACCTGGCCCTAGAATTTCATTTTCGTGGGCAACTTGATAATCGGCGTAGGCACGCACGCCTTGCTCTTCGTAAACCTTGTGGCTTTCATCCAAATCGAATAGGGCGCGTGATGAGATGGCGACAACTAATTTTCCTTCGAAGGTGACGGGCATGTGTTTATCCTTGGTTTACAGATGTTTTTGACGTTGCAGCATTAAGCGTGATGGTCTGGTCTAATAAGGGAAAGTATAGCATCAATTTAATGGGTAGGTTTGTTTGCTGGGCAAATACCTTGGCGTAGCGTTGCAGCTGGGCTTGATGTTGTTGGCTTTGTTTGACCAGAAAATCAGCGATTGCTTCGCCTTCTTCTGGTGTGGCTGTTTTGTAGTCAATAATCCAACGGATGCCATTTTCAATAAAGGTGCGATCAATTACATGCTCGTGTGCGTTGGCATGCAGTACTAATTCTGAGGCGGCATCTTGGTGGTTAAGATCTAAAATCCACTGTGCCGTTGTGCTGTTGGAAATGTTTTTGAATAATTGACCGGTTTTTTCGAGTGCGAAATCAATATCGGTCAGCCCGGCGTGGTGGCACAGGGCAGTAAGTTGTTCGGTGTTACTAAACAGTTTGGACCAAGCCGCGGTCGGAATCTGACTGGCGCGCTGTAATAGGCTGTGCAAAATGATGCCAGTTAAGCGCAGACATTGATCGTGCCATGCGGGTAGGTTGCTACTGGAGGGTAAGCTTGATTGGCTTATTGCCTGGTTGATGTCTTGCGGTAAGGTATAGTCAACGGGCAAGCGCCGTAAGCGGTGAAAGTTAATCTCTTGTTCGGCTTGAGGCGCTGCTGCTATGTTGTAGTGTGTTTTAAAACGCTGTGGATCGACTACGCTTAAGAAGCTTCCATTTCGAGCTGGTTTTTTAGGGTCAAACTCGGCTAATAGATGTAAGCTTTGCTTGGCGCGGGTGGTGGCCACGTAAAATAAGCGTGTGTTTTCATAGAGGCTTTTACGTTGTTGGTAATGGCGTAAGTAATCGTAAATAGCATCGTGGCTTTCAGCACGGGCTTTTATGGGCGCTAATAATAGTGTTAGACCTTCGGCAGAAGGATGTTCGTGCCACAGTAATAACTTATGTTTGTCTTGCTGGCTAAAACTTTGCAAGCTGGGAATGATGACCCGATCAAATTCTAAACCTTTTGATTTATGAATTGTCATAATTTGAACTGCACTTTTTCCGGCTTTGGGTTCGGCGAAAAGTTTTTCTAATTGTTGCTCAAGCAGGGTAATGTCGTTTAGCTGCCCGCCTTGATCTAACTTGTCCAGCAAATTAAAAAAGGCTTGCGCATCATCTGGGTTGTCTTCTGCGCGCAAAGTGTTGGGGCCGCCTAAGCTTAACCAAGTGTTTTTTAACCATTGGCTTAAGCTGAAATAACCGCGCAATTCTAGTTGTGCAGATAATACCAGACGAAATTTTTCGAGACGTTGCTGACCCTCGGTGGTGAGCTGTTCGCACAATGTTACGTCGTTAATTAATTGCCAAACAGGTGTGGTTGGCTGTGCATAACTTAGCGTATGCAAATCAGCCAAGCTCAGGCCGCACCAAGGTGCGCGCAACAATGCTAACCATGATAGGCGATCGGCAAAGTGGAGAAGGGCTTTGGTAAGCACGGTTAAGTCTTGTATAAAGGGTAAATGGGCTAGCGGTTCAATGTCGATGGCTTGAAAGGGGATGTTGGCTTGTTTTAGCGCGGGGATTAAAGTCAACAAGTGTCGGCGACTTTTTACTAAAATAGCGGTTTGTGTGTTGGGTTGTTCATTGATAATGCTAACAATGGTTTGCGCTTCGGTGTTGGCGGTTTCTTTATCGGTGTGGTGATAATATAGAGCGGGGTTGCTTGTGGCGTTAACCGCCTCGGCATCTGAGTAGGGGATCGCGCCCAAGGAAATATCGGCTACAGCTGGAAACGCTTGGCTGAACGTGGTGTTGCACCATTCGACAATGGTTTGTATAGAGCGAAAATTACTGCGTAGTGTTAACGGTGTCAGATGAACATCGCCAATGCCTTGTGCTTTGGCTTGTAGAAATAAGCCTACTTCGGCAGCACGAAAACGGTAGATAGACTGCATGGGATCGCCTACCACAAATAAGGTCCGGCCATCGCCGGTTTGCCAATCTTGGGTGAGCAATTCTATCAAACGAAATTGGGTGGCGGAGGTGTCTTGAAATTCGTCGACGAGAATATGCTTTAATTGATAGTCTAAACACAAGGCTAAGTCGGTTGGCGCGTTATCATTTTCTAAGGCTTGCAGGGCGCGTTGGGTGACTTCCACAAAATCTACTTCGCCGTGTTGTTGAAAGATAACATTTAACTGCGCGGCTAGCACGGGTAAAAGTGTTAGTAAATGTTGCAGTATCGCCCATTGTGATTCAGTATAATGCGCGGGCGGCAGGCGTAAGCATTCGCCCAATTGTTGTTCTAGGCCTTCATGTTCTTGTAAGTCTTGCAATAAGCTTACGGCTTGGGCTTTTAGTTGTTTGAGGCGTTTTTTTTCTGCGCTGTTGTCGGCATCAGTGGGAAAGCCATTGTTTTTATTGAGGGTTTTTCGCCATTCATGTTTTTGGGTTAGGCAAAAGTTTGCCACCGCTTGCCAGTAGGTTACGGTTTCGTCTGGCACGTCGGCTTGAAGTGAATAAGCCAGGAGTTGTTCCATTTGTTCGCTGAGCTCAGCCGGAAAGACTTGGCTGACTTGCTCAATGCTGGCATCAACTAATTGTTGCAGGTTGTTTTCTAATGCTTCGCGCAAACGTTCTGGTTGGTGTTTGCTGGCAATAATATGCGGCAACCATTGGTCGCGGTGGGCCAACATGCTGGTGAGTAATTGGGTGACGGCAGTTAAGTTATTATCGAGGTGCAATAATATTTGCGCCAGCGCGTCACGCCAGGGTACGTCCTTTTCTAAATCGTCGAGGGTGTTGCTGGCCGCTTGTTGGTAAAACTCGTTAGCATCTTCACAAATTGAGAAGTGACTGCCGAGCTGCGACAGTACCGGCAATTGCTTGCTTAAATAGCTACATAAGGCATCGATGGTTTGAATGCGCAATCGATTGGGATTGTTCAACAAGCCCCAGTTGGATTGCTGGTCGCGCTGTAAAACTTTGCAGGCGATGTGCCAAGTGGTCTGTTTGTGTGGCTCCGAGGGTTCAGCTTGGGTACCTAGATGCAGGGCTGCGACAATACGTTGGCGCATTTCGTTGGCGGCTTTTCGAGTGAAGGTAATGGCGAGCACTTCTTCGGGATTTTGCTCCACGGTTGTGAGTAAGTTCAAAAACCGCTGGGTAAGCAATTCGGTTTTGCCCGAGCCAGCAGGGGCTTGCACAATAAACGATTCGCTAGGGATTAAGGCTTGTTGGCGTTGTACGGCATCAATAATCATTTTTCACCTACCCGGCAAAGTGCATGTAAATCACAATAACTGCACGCATCGTGATAACTGGGATCAGCTGCGGCATAACCGTGGTGAAATTCTTCGGCGAGATTTTGCAATGCATCGTCCCAGCTGGATAATAAGCCAGACCACGTGTCGGGTACGGCGTAGCGCGTCATTTTGTTTAACGGTTTAACGCCGGGCACATCGATATCTTGTGCCGTTATGCCTTTAAACTGCATTTCGCCGGCACGTAATTGCACAAAGCTAATGGCCTCAATATCTGTTTCGGTGAGGGCATAAAGCGGCAGCTGTGGTTCGCGGGGGCGTTCGCCTAGCCAACTGGTTAAGTTCACGCTACCGGTTTTATAATCGATTAACATTTTACTACCGCCTTCGAGTTCATCAATGCGATCGATTTGCACGTTAAGTGTAAGCTCACCCACCCGGGTTTCGCGCCATTGTTCATGGGCAACGACTTTAAAAGCCGGGCGTTGTTTTTCATGTTGCAACCAATCAAACAACAGTGATTGCAAGCGCTGTTGTTCTAGGGTTTTAAAATGCGGTTTGAGTTTATGGGGGGCAATCTCGTCACACGCCAGTTGGATGGATTGGTCAATCAAATCGATAAGCTGTGTGTCAGCTTGCCCACATAAGTTTTGATGGCTGTGTAGCTTTCCCCAAATATAATCGAGACACGCATGCAGCATTAACCCGCGTTCTAAAGCGTTGAGCATCGGGTCAGGTTCTGCCAAACCGGTGGCATGTAAACGTAAATGTGCAAAAGCTTGAAACGGACAGGCGGCTTGTTGTTTGAAAATGCTGGTGCCGCCGCGCACTGTTTCGTCGATGCCAATGGTGGGGGCGTATAAATCAGAAAAGTGTTCTTGCACTATTGGCGTGAAGCTCTCTAAAAGAGGTTGGTAGGGCGCTTGGTCGATAGTTTCAACTTGAGTGACCGTTGCAATTAAAGGTGAGTAAACGAGTTGCCGGTCGGCATCGTGTTGATGGTAGCTATAAATAATGTGTTGGCAGTTGGTGTGCAAACGTTGCAGCATTTGCTGTGCATAATGCAGCTCGCGATTGGCACTGCTGTGCGGCATGCTTAATTCGCGTTGTAAATGATAAGGCAATAGCGGGTTGGGTTGCGCTAATTCGGGCCAGGTTTCATCGTCCATGTGCATGACCCAGCAGTAATCGGCTTTAATGCCCGCCGCTTCCAACATGCCGAGTACTTGAATAGGACCGTCGTTTGATTCGACTTCAAACATTGTGGTCTGGCAGAGGCGTTGTAATTGTTTGACGGCTTCTTGGTATGAATATTTTTTTTGTGCAACATCTAGTGTGGCGAGCTCTAATTGCAATACTTGATAAAACCGCTGCATTTGTTGGTACTGCGTACTGGTTAAATTATTTTTGCCTGGCCAACCGAGTGTTTGTAATAAATTATAAAATGTTTGTTGCCATTGCGCTAGGCGTTGTGATTTAACGCCACCGCGCAGTTGCAGCCATTGCTGCAATTGGTTTTGCAATTGCGGTGTTGCGTGCTCAAGAACCTGTGGCCAGGGGTGTTGCAAGTTTTGTTGGTCGCGTAACTGTGCATCCAATTGAGCGCGTTCAATTTTTTCGTCACTATAACCGGTTAAAAATGGCGTGGTAAGTATAAAACTAAGCTGCTCACAGCTAATGCGCGTGGAATTTAATTGCAGCAGCGTTAGCGCCGCATGAATAAGCGGGCAGTTTGCTAGCGGGTAACCGCCTGAAATATTCAATAAATCTTGCTGATGCGTGGGCGAAAAGCGTGCTTCAGGAAAAAACACTTGCCAAAAACCTTGCTGTACCTGGGGACGCGTTTTAGTAAGATTCGGGACAATGCAAAGAATTTGCGCCGTTGGATCTTCTTCATGGCGCGCCTTGGTCCAGCGTGCCATGCTAAGAATTTCATGGTCCAAATTTACAGCGCTATAACGTTGATGCGTTGCGCTGTGCTCGGCCGCTTCAGCGTGGCTGACAATTACCCCGCGCGCTTTCATGCTGGTAAACAAGGCCTCCATTTGTGGGGTAACATCGTCAAAGCTGTGCAGGCAAAGGCTAGTGGGTAAATCTAGAAGGTTTAGGTGTTCACTCACAAAACTAATCAACGCCGCGCGCGGTAAATAATGTTCCGCGTCACAAAGCTGTTCAAACGAAGTCGCCCATGACGCGAAAGCAAGCATATCCGGATTATCTTCCGAGCTTAACACGTCTAAAGGCTGCAACCAGTGCCGCAACGATTGATAAGCCTGCATCGCCGTTTTAGCCGTCATTTCCGCCTGCAACAACATGCCCCCCGCCGGTGAAGCACTGATAATGCTCTGCCATAAGGGTGTTTCTTGCGCTGCAGTGAGTAAGCGTGGCGGTGAGGGAATGAGAAAGAGCAGGGTTTGGTATTGCTGCTCAATCCAGCTGCTGAGGCTTTGAGTTTTCTGGGTTTGCGAAGGCGGTTGGCTGCGGCGTAGGAAGCGGGCTAGGCGGCTGTTCGGTGTTAGGGTTATCATTGTATTAAGAGGAGTGCTTGTGTCTTCGTAGCTCATAATTGGAGTATAGCATATCTAATTAACTAGTATTAACAGCAGATTATATAGGATTTCTACGTGTATAATTTTAAACAATAGACATAATGTGCTAAACCTTCTTGAAAGTGGCCATGTTTTGTTGAAAAACACCGAAATAGAGCTATACTCAAACGCACATATAGATTATGGCTCATGGAAGAGGGTAAGAATAATGGAGGGATTCGAAAGCTCTAATGGGAAAAACACATGCTTGAAAGTACGCCACTTACGCATCCTAAATTATCAGACAATGATTATGATCAATATTTGAAGATTATTTCTGATGGTTTATCAAAACCCACTACTAAAGCCCATGTTATCATTATCGGCGCGGGTATTGCCGGCATTACCGCTGCATTTGAATTAACACGCGCGGGACATGAAATCACCCTTCTTGAAGCTAGCCACAGGGCTGGTGGCCGTATCTTTACTATGAGAGAGCCGTTTAGTAATGACTTATACGGTGAAGCCGGTGCTATGCGTTATCCTCCCTCACATCATTTGTTGATGCGTTATCTGAAAAAATTCAATTTAAAAACCGAATCACACCCCAACAGTAATCCAAATGGATTTTTCTATTTTAATGGTCAAAAGCAACGTGTCGGTATGGTTTTGCAGGGGAAAAACCAGGCTCCTACTAGGGTGATGAATAAATGGCGAATTGCCGTTCAGCCATTAGAGGATTACTATAGGACTGAGCTGAGCAACGGCAATAATGTCTGGCCCGACCTTATTAAACAGTATAATGAATACTCATTGCGTGATTTTTTAATTAAATGTTCTTGGGATGAATCTGAAATTGATCTGTTTGGTAAAATGGGTTTGGGTTTAGGTGGTTATAGTTCGATCATGAATTGTAGCTTTTTGGAAATTTTCCGTTTGTTTTTAGTGGATAATGATAAGAATCAAAATAGTATTGTCGGAGGTTCAGATACCTTGATCAATGCCTTTTTGGACCATCATTTCCAGGAAGAACAACCACGTGACAAATTAGCCGACAAAATCACTTTTGGCGCTGTAGTTAAAAAAGTAATCCAACTTAACGACAATTTAATTGTTGAATATGAAAACATGACCGGTAAACATAGAATACTGGGTGACTATGTTATTTGCACTGCCCCCTTTCCAATGGTGCGTTTCATAGATTTCGAACCTGGTTTATCAGCAGGAAAGCAGCGAGCAATTAATGAGTTGCATTATTTTTCTTCTACTAAAATATTTTTGCAAACTAAAACTCGTTTTTGGGAAAGCAAGAAAAATCATGCTAAGGGCTTAACCTTAACCGATCTCCCTATTCGTAGTTTATATTTCCCAGAGCAAAACGCTAATGATAATCGTGGCGTAATGATTGCAAGTTATACATGGGAAAAAGAGTCTCAACTTTGGGAAGCACTACCTGAAGAGCAGCGTATAAAAAAAGCCGTTGATTATGTCAGTAAAATTTTCCCCGAAATTAGGACCGAGTTTGAATTGGGTGCAACAATTTCATGGAACGATCCAAAATATTTTACGGGCGGTGCTTTTTCGATATTTGCTCCGGGTCAAATGGCCTCACTTTACAATGACATTGTTAAAGCGGAAGGTAAGATTCATTTTGCAGGTGAACACACATCCTTTGAACATGGGTGGGTAGAAGGGGCGATTGAATCTGGGTTACGTGAAGCAGAAGCCATTACCCAAGAGTTACATAAGCGTAGTCGAGCTGATAACGCTGATATGCAGAAATTAAAAAGTGCTTGAGGCTTGATGCCAGCGTAATAACTTTTCCTGCAAAGTCTTTTGACTGATGGGTTTGTTCATTACATCATTCACGCCAGCATCATAGGCTGCACGTTTTACCTCGGCATTGGTGTGAGCAGTGATGGCTATGATAGGTATGGCTTTATCTTGTTTACGAATGAGTTGTACAAGTTGGTTGCCATCCATGTCAGGTAGACTAATGTCAGTCAATATTAAGTCAAATTTATTGGGCTCGAAAAGTTCGAGTGCGGCATAGCCATCAGCAGCAGTTGCCACGCTGCAATTCATTTTTTCTAGCATTGCAACAACTACCATCTGATTGATGGGATGATCCTCGACAACCAAAATTTTATAAGATAAATCTTGGATAAGACCTGTTTTTTGAGATTGAGGATTAGCAGCAGGTAAGCTGAGGTTAACAATAAAGTTAGTTCCTTTGTTTAGCTTGCTCTGTATTTTAATATTGCCTTGCATTTGCTCGATAATTTCACGACAAATCGCTAAGCCCAATCCAAATCCTTGAGCGCTACCGCCTAAACCATCATCTAATTGGTTAAACTTTTCGAATATATACTCTTGTTTATCTTCTGGGATTCCGACACCCGTATCTTGCACTGTGATTTGTAAATCTAACTGCATTTGGTCATGAGTTAGAATTTTTAATATGATTCGGATATGCCCTTTCTGTGTGAACTTGATAGCATTGCCGACAAGATTAATTATAATTTGTTTCAAGCGTTTTTCATCGCCAATAACGGGGGGGCATTTCTCTTCACAGTCTATGTATAGAGGGATGTTTTTCTTTTGAGATATGGCAGAGTATTGATTGTAAATATCTTGCAGCATATCATTTAACGAAAACTCAGCTTTTGTTAAATCATTTTTGCCACTCTCTAAAATGGAGCAATCTAACAATTCATTTATGAGAGAAAATAAATGTTCTCCTGATGAAGCAATTGAATTGAGCCTCACATGCTGTTTTTCAGTAAGATTGTTTGAATCGATTAATAAATCAACATTTCCTAGAATTCCATTCAAAGGGGTTCTTAATTCATGGGTGATTTTGGCCAAAAAATCTGTTTTTGCTCTGTTAGCTGATTCAGCACGCACCTTTGCAGCATTTAAAGCAGCCTCAACCTGTTTGTTCGCCGTAATATCTGTTGCAACACCGGTTACACCACAACAATTGCCATGCTTATCATATACTGGAAAGCCATGGTCCATGATCCAACGGATTTCGCCATCAGGGCGCCAAATGCGATAGGTTTCTTCAAGACGAGCCTCTGAACCATCTATAGCAATTTTTTCAGCCATCTGAGCAATTGGATTATATTGCTCCCCAGCTTCTAAGACCAGAGCATCTACCCAGCTGCTGGGGTTTGTATAGAGCTCGTCGATTTTACGGCCCCAAATTTTCTCATAAGCGGGGCTAATATAAGTGATTTTTTCAAAATCTGGACTGCTTAACCAATAGACGCGGTCACTTTTTTCGGCATATTGTGCTAAAAACTCACCAATTGAATCTAAGGTGAATTCGGTGATTCGTTTTTTCACAAGTCCTCACTGTTTTTTTCGTTTCAAAAGTGGCCCAGTAAATTTACACTGAGACTCATGGAGGAGATTTTAACAATAGTTTGCGAGCCTGAATGATTTGACCGTCTTATTCGTTGGTATCAATTTATACTCTATGTTCTTGAGCAAATCAAATTAAAATTCACATTTAAGGCAGATGATGCAATGAGTAGGAGGTTATCTTGGCACAATTGCAACTCTTGCGCAGGTAGCTGGCTGCGGCGCAGGAAGCGGGCTAGGCGGCTGTTTGGGGTTAGGGTTTGGTGCATGGGGTTAGTATAGCGTATTTTACCAATAGAATATTTTTATATAACTTAAGTTGTTGAGAGCAGCTGTGATTCTGGAGAGAAGATGGGGAATTTCCCGATAGTAAATAATATGTGGTTTAGAGTATTTTGTAATATAGACTTCTTGACCTATAATCAGTTATTGTTTTAATAACTTTTTGTGAGAATTGTAATGTATATTCTTGGTTATAGTGGTTTACATCATTCTGATGTTTATCATAAGAAAAAATTAGAATCGTTTGGCGTCACAGATGATGATAATAATTTTCAAGGTATGGATGCCGCCGTTACGATCATTTGTGATGGTAACGTTATTGCCGCTGCTGAGGAAGAGCGCTTCACTAATGAAAAGCATATTAATCATTTTCCAATTAACGCAATTACAAACTGTCTTGAACAAGCTGGAATTGATATTGATAGTGTTGACTTTATTTGTCATGGATTTAATTATCAAAATTATGCTAAATACTTCGAAAATAGTGAAGCTGCTGAAGATTTTTACAAAAATGTTGCGAATCCTTTATTACAAGAACAACTTTGGGCGGAATATTTTCCAAACTCTGAGCTGCGGCATAAATTTACTCCTATAGAACACCATGCCGCACATGCTGCGAGTGCCTTTTTCCCTAGTCCATTCGAGGAAGCCTTGACCGTCGTAATCGATGGAATGGGAGAAATAAATAGTATCAGTATCTATCATGGTAAGGACTCTGAACTCAAACCTTTAAAGACCTATGATTTCTCGCGGTCAATAGGAATGTTTTACGGCCTTATGACTATGCATTTAGGCTTTAAAATTAATTCTGGTGAGTATAAGGTGATGGGGCTAGCACCCTATGGTGATCCTACGCGTTATAAAAGCTTTATGGACGAGTGTATTGTGTTACATGACAAAGGTAAAGTTATGGTTAATGCGCTATTTCATGATGTTAGTGATGAACAGCGTCTTACCCATAGTGGGTTTTTTAGCTGGGTAGCAGAGAAAACTCTGCCGAGACGTCAACCTGAATCTGAAATGTCACAAGAATATATGGATCTTGCGGCCGCACTTCAAATACGACTAAATGAAGCAATATTGCATCTTATGCAATATTGGCGTGCTGAAACGGGATTAAAAAATCTCTGTTATGCGGGTGGTGTGGCCTTGAATTGCACGGCGAATGGTGTGTTATTGCGAAAGAATATTTTTGATGATATCTATATTCAGCCTGCAGCAGGAGATGCGGGAACTTCTCTCGGCGCGGCTTTGTATCAATACCATCATGTTTCAAGCTTACCGCGAGTTCCTGCAAAATATCAATTACCTCTGTATGGGCCCAGCTGGACTGATGATGAAGTTCTGGCTCTGGCCGAAAGGTTTCAGGGTAAGATAACGGCAAAAAAAGTGAGTGATGAAGAATTATATAAGAATGCTGCAAAACTAATTTCGACTGGAAATGTTATAGCCTGGGTGCAAGGTAATATGGAGTTTGGGCCTCGGGCGCTTGGGAATAGGAGTATTTTGGCTGACGTGCGTGATCCGAATATGCGTGCCAAGGTAAATAAACTGGTCAAAAAACGCGAAGGCTTTAGGCCATTTGCACCTTCAGTGAAAAGATCAGCCGCAATAACTTATTTCGATATACGGCCGAATCAATCATTCCCGTATATGTTGTTTACTGTTCCTGTGCGTGTAGAGTATCAAGAAAAGCTTCCAGCTATTACCCACATAAATGGTACGGCTAGAGTGCAGACGGTTGATGAAGAGCATATACGCTATTGGAAGCTTCTTGATGCCTTTGAAAAATTAACCGGTTTACCAATGTTACTAAATACATCCTTTAATTTACGAGGCCAAGCCATGGTCTGCTCACCTGACGTTGCAATTAGTACCTTTCTAGAAACTGAAATTGACGAGCTGTTTGTTGGTAATATACAAATAACGAAATTATAAACACCACTGTGCTATGGTGGCTTGAAAGCCAGCCATTCCAAGAGGTTTTTTTAATACATCGTCAAAGCCTGCCTCTATGCATGCTTTATATGCGTGATCTGCGGCATGACCTGTGATTGCAATTAAGGTTGTTTTTTTGTTTAGGGAGCCCACAGAGCGAATTGTTTGAGCTATTTCTATTCCAGTGATATCTGGTAGGCCAATATCACTAAATATAAGATCATATTTTTGATTTAATTGTTGTAATGCTGTTTCACCATCTTTTGCAATGGTAATAGAACAGTTCAAGTTTGACAGAACGATCTGTGAAAATTTTTGACCAATGTGATCATCTTCAATAATTAGAATATTTAGTTGGAGGGCTTTTATTGCATTCAGCGTGTGTCTTGATGCTTTATCAGATGGGATCATTTCTACTGGTTTTTGGGCTATGATATTGAAAGGTATTTTTAAGGTAAAGCATGTCCCTTCATTGAGTTCACTTTCAACTTCAATCTCCCCATCAATCAGCTCTAATAATTGTTTTACGATTGCTAAGCCCAGCCCGACACCTTTATATTTACCTTCGAATGAAGGATTTAAGCGGCTAAACTTCTCAAAAATGGTTGAAAGTTTTTTTTCTGGCATGCCTATGCCAGTATCTGTAATGCTAATGTTAAATAAAGCGCTAGCATTTGAGCGTACGTTATAAGAAACATCAATAGTAACGCTTCCTTTTTCAGTGAATCTCAATGCGTTGCTTATAATATTGTGGAGAATGCGTTTTACTGCTTGTGGGTAACTTTTTACATAAAATGGAGTAGGGAGTTGTGAATTTAAACTAACTTTCAAAGCACCTTTGTGCGTCTGTGCTTTGAACATGGCAACACACTGCTCGATTAAATCGTTTATATCAAACGTTTCAAGACAAAGCTCTGCCTTTTTATTGTTCAATTCTGAATAGGTAAGTATCCCTTCGATAAGCTCAAGAAGGCTGTCACTAGCGCTTCGGAGTGTATGGAAATAATCAGCTTGATTTTGACTGTGTTTATCTGATTCCAGAACATCAATCATGCCATTTATCCCATGCAATGGCGCACGTAAATCATGGCTCATGTTGGCCAAGAACTCTGATTTACTTTTATTTGCTTGTTCGGCTTGGTTCTTAGCAACTTTTAGGGCTGCTTGGGCTTTTTTAGTTTCTGTAATATCAAGTGAAATCCCGAGTATCCCAATAGCCTTATCATATTTATCGAAAAGTGGTACTTTGTTTGATAGATATGTAACTTCTTGGCCATTTTCTATTATGGCGGTCTCTTCTACCGAGACAATTTCTTTTTTCTGCATTACCTCATTGTCGTTTTCTCGCAGTAAATTAGCCTCCGCTTGTGAGAAAAGTTCAAAATCAGTATGGCCAATAATCTCAGCTTTTGATTCAACGCTGTGCCATTTAAGCAAGCCTTCATTACAGCCAAGATAGACGCCGTGCTCATTTTTCCAAAATACTAATCCAGGTAAGCATGAAATGATATTTTCAAGATATGTTTTGATTGTTAGCAAATGCTCTTCAGGCATGTCAGCTTGTATATCTTGTCCAGTGGTTTCTTTGCTTATTCTGGCCAGATTTTTTAAGCGGGTATCATAAAACTCCTCAAAAGCTTCCTTTTCATTGACTAGTTGGGTTTCCGATGCTTTACGCTCGGTAATATTTGTTGAAATACCCAATATGCCGATGATAACATGTTCAGTGTTTCGTATAGGCCGTTTGGTACTTAAGTATGTATCGACTTCGCCACTGCTATTAACAACTGTCTCTTCGAGTTCTTGCACAGCGCCACTATGAATTATTCGCAAGTCATTGTCGCGTATTTCTTCAGCTTCTGACTGAGAAAAAATATCACGATCAGTTTTTCCTCTAACCGAAAAATTATCTTCGTAACCAAATTGTTTAATGAAGCCAGTATTACACCCTAAGTAAGTGCCATCAATATCTTTCCAGTAAACTATGCCCGGAATTAAATCAACAATATCTTCATAGTATGAAAGTTGATCTCCAGATTTTTTGGGGGCATGTTTTGGGTTGTGTTTTGAACCCAGTATTTTTGAAAATTCATTGTGAATATTTTGTTGTTTTATTTTTTCCGATTCTTTCTGGTTTAATTGTTCAATACGCGTGATATCTACCCCTGTGCATAAAATATATGGGCCAGAATCAGAATTGGTAATGCCGGTGATGCTAAACAATAAGGTTTTATTGCAGTGTTCTAAATAAATTTTATGTTGCTTGATAATGCCTTCGTCTGTTAATGCCTCAAAATCTAATTTGTGTGGAAAATCAATATTATGTTGCTGGCAGTGTGATATGAAATTTATTTTGGTATGAGAGTCGTTGAGCAAAAATAGAGTGTTAGTTTTTTGGTTAGTAATTATTAAGTCACCATGCATATTGAGTGCAAACAGACATTGTTCAGAGGTGCTAAAGAAATTCTCGTAGATAAATGAATAGTTTTGATCGCTCATTACAATTCCTGGGGCATTACTTAGGGCGAAATAATATATAGCATCTTCAATGAATTTGCAATATTTGAATATGAATAGATGTTTCAAGAACTTATAAATTGTAGAGGAAGGGTCTATACGGGAAATCCTCACTTATATTTTAGTTGAAAATATTGTTTAATATTTGCTCACTAAACTGCGTTTTTGGAGCTTATATGTACATATCACAGATTGACGAACACTTTCGCTTTAATGTTAATGAACCTGCATCAGGATTGGTCGGTGAAAATGTTGAGCAATCTGTTGAACTATTGCAATTCTTCTCTCAGATAGTTACCAAATATTCAAGTAAGATTGCGATCGAAGATGGTAATAAAGCCATGACTTTTTCGAATCTTGATATGTTATCTAATCGTTACGCAAATTATTTAAGAGAGTCTGGTGTCCGTGCAAAAGATAAAATAGTGATTTATTCAGAGCGTAGCCTTGAGTATGTGCTAAGTATGTTGGCAGTTTTAAAGCTGGGTGCAATATATATTCCTGTAGATGCACGCTTGAAACCGGTATGTATTCAGCGCCTAGCTGTATGGACGAAATATGATGGGATTATATATAACGATACAGTTGTTGATATAGATACCGCGTCTTCTTTTAAAGGCCTTATTTTCAAACAGTCATTTTTACACAGTCAAGCATTGAGATGTAGTACTCAATTCGATTATTCGGAACTAGATAATGAGCGTAGCGTTTACATTATTTCTACATCAGGTTCGAGCGGTGAGCCCAAGGGAGTGGAGATTAAGGCCAAAGGCATCTTAAGAATAGCAAAAAGTTCGCAGTTATGCGATGTGAGCTCTATAGATAAAATAGCATTCAGTGGCAGTATTTCTTTTGATAGTTCTGTTTTTGAAATCTGGACTAGCCTACTCAATGCTGCAACGTTAACTATATTCTCTCATGAGCAGGTATATTGCCCTGATGCTTTTTCAAGTCATATGGAAGAAAAGGAAATTAGCGTCTTGATGTTAACAAGTTCTAATTTTAATAATTTATACAAATTTGTTCCTAATAGTTTTAGTCGCTTAAATTATTTGCTGCTCGGTGGGGAGGCGCTCAATAGTGGGATTGTGATGAATATGGCAAATAGAAATGATCGCCCTAAACACATAATAAATGCTTATGGCCCAACTGAGGCAACCGTAATTGCTCTGGCCTACGAGGTTAAAAGTAGTAATCAGGCTATAAGTAGTATTCCTATTGGTAAGCCAATTGCGAACACTACAGCTTATGTTCTAGACACGGACGGTTACGAAGTAAAACCAGGTGAGATAGGTGAGTTATGTATTGGTGGTGAAGGTGTTGCAAAAGGTTACTTAAACGCCTCTCCGACTGATGACAATAATTTCAGTATGCTCGCTATACCTAGAGGCGGAAAGATTGAGCGAGTTTATAAAACAGGGGATCTGGTACAACAACTTCCTGAAGGAAATTTAGATTATATTGGTCGGCGTGATCAACAAATTAAAATTCGTGGATTTCGTGTTGAGCTTGGAAATATCGAAGCGCATATACAGCGCTATCAATGTGTTTTACAAACAGCTGTTGTAGCTCATGAGAGTTCATTGACAGGAAAATATCTCGTTGGTTATCTTACTCATCAGCATGGGCGGAAATTGGACATTAATCAATTACGTAAATATTTAAGTAAGCAAATAGGTGATTATGCAATCCCTTCTTTTTTTATTGTCTTGGATAAGATGCCATTAACCGACTCTGGAAAAGTGGATAAAAAGGCTTTGTTAGCAATGCATAACAACAATACCGAACGGCTAAAAAATGCGAGCATTGATGCATCTGAAACCACGCAAGCTGTACGTCCGCGAAGCCACCAGGAATCAGTGGTAGCAAATATTTTTGCAAAGCTACTCGAGCTTGAGACGGTTTATATTCATGATGATTTTTTTAAGATTGGAGGAAACTCGTTATTAGTGCTTCGTCTATTGGCTGAGTTAGAAGAACAATTCAACATTGAGTGGAACCTCGGAGACTTTTATGATTGCTGCACCGTTGAGAATATTGCTCGCAAACTAAGCCTGCCGGTTACCTCACCTTCAACTAAACTTGAACATATAGTATTGTTGAAACAAGGCTCTAGTCGTAATAAGCCCGTTTTTATGGTGCATCCTATTGGCGGGACGACTTTCTGCTATAAAAGCTTGGTTGATGAGATGGGTGATTATAGAACTATATATGGTATACAAGATCCTGCTGTTGATAATAAAGACGCACATTACCCTAATCTGAAGGCACTAGCTTGCGATTATGTAGTAAGGATACAAGCTATTCAACCGTATGGCCCATATTACTTGTGTGGAGCATCGCTTGGAGCAACCGTTGCGGTTGAAATGGCAGCACAGCTTGAGGCCAAGGGGGAAGTCGTGAAATTTATTGGTTTAATGGATGGTTTTGCGAGCTATCAGCGAGTTTTGAAAGGCTTTGAGACGAACACCATGTGTTATCAAAAAGCGTTACACGAGCTTATCCCATGCAGTGTAGGACCTGAGAGTCCGTATTATGCATTAATGTTAGAGCGGGCCGAAATGTTATTAAATCATGAGAGGCTCGAGGTGAAAGCACCTCTGACGTTATTTAAGGCTTCTACACTATTGCCCAAGTTCGCATCATTAGCATTAGACAACTATGGCTGGGAAGGTGTTTCTACTGGTGGGTTGAAAGTCTATGAAATAGATGGGGATCATACTTCTATTTTGATGAGTCCAAACGTCGCACGACTGGCTAAATGTTTAGAATCTAATCTGCGTCGTGTAGAATTACTGACAATTGCAGCATAAGCTCTTGTTGTTCGGGGGGAGCGAAAGTGTCAAGTTGAAAACGAAGGATTTGCTTTCCCCACCCCAACTCGCTAAAATCCCCCCTCACTAATAATATAGACATCCCAATGCAAACACCTTACATCCCCCTAATCGTCACCTTAGTCGTCTACATCGCTATCATCTACTTGATTGGCTACTTAGCCTCCAAGCTCACTAAAAACTTATCAGACTACGTTCTTGGTGGGCGGCGCTTGAGCGCGTTGATTGTGTCTCTAGCGGCGGGTGCTTCGGATATGAGTGGTTGGTTGCTACTGGCCTTGCCGGGTGCGGTCTTTACCAGTGGTATTCAAGCTTTTTGGTTGCCTATTGGGTTGAGTATTGGGGCGTATTTGAACTGGACGTTTGTTGCTAAGCGTTTGCGTGTGTTTACTGAGGCGGCGAATAACTCGTTGACCATTCCTACTTTTTTGAAGAACCGATTTAAGAGCCACCACTCGACGCTGGGGATTGTGACCACGGTTGTGATTTTGATTTTTTATACGGTGTATTGTGCTGCGGGCTTTATTTCGGGTGCCTTGTTATTGAGTACTTTCTTTAAGATCACTTATCATCATGCTTTATTACTTACCACGGTGGCGATTGTCATTTATTTGATTATGGGTGGCTTTTTGGCGCTCAGCTGGATTGATTTTTTCCAGGGTAGTTTAATGTTTTGTGCCTTAATCATTGTGCCACTGCTAACATTGCATCATATTGGCGCCAGGCAAAATTTAGGTGAAGCGTTTCATCATTTAGCGGCTTCGCACTTGCACCTAGTAAAAGGGGTGGGCTGGATTTACATTGTATCCATGCTAGGTTGGGGCTTGGGCTATTGTGGTCAGCCGCATATTTTAGTGCGCTTTATGGCGATTGCTAAGCCGGGTAGAATGTTTGTGGCGCGTAACATTTGCATGGTGTGGATGATTGTCTCGTTGCTGGGCGCTTGTGCGGTTGGCCTGTTGGGTTCCATGCAATATGCGCATTTGGCTAAGCCAGAAACCATTATTTTGCACCTGGCCACGGATTTGCTCAACCCTTGGATAGTAGGCTTTTTGATGGCGGCTATTTTATCGGCAATCATGAGTACTACCTCGGCACAATTGCTGGTTAACTCTAGTGCGTTAACCGAGGATATCTATCATCGTATTAAAAAGTCAGCCAGCCAGAAAGAGTTGCTGCTGGTTAGTCGCATAATGGTTGTTCTAGTTTCAATTATTGCTTACGTGATTGCTTTCAATCCACAGACTAATTTATTGTATATTGTCAGCTTTGCTTGGTCTGGTTTGGGCGCGTCGTTTGGTCCGCTGATTATATTAAGCCTCTATTGGCGCCGTTGCACGCAAACCGGCGCGATTACCGGGTTAATTGTCGGTGCGGTCACAGTGATTGTTTGGCATACCTTGGGTCGTGAAGTGGGCGGTATCTTTAAACTATACGAACTGGTGCCCGCATTTGCGTTGAGCTTTGTGAGCGTGGTGGTGGTCAGCTTGCTGGGTAAACAAGCTGACGAGAGTATTTTTACTGAGTTTGAGGCCTTGCAGAGGCAAGATTAGTTGCCAAGGGGGGAAGAACCTTCAGATACTTGCTGCGTGGTGGTGTTGACTTCGTGACCTTCTACTCGCTGGGAGGTGGCGTGATTGGCAATCATGCTGTAAAAATCGTCTTGATTTTTTTGAGTCTGTTTTCTTGTATCTGATGCGTGAGATTTAGATGAAGATTTCACACCGTAATGAGCATTTTTCATGATATCGTTAACCTCTGTTGAAAGTGCTTTTTCACGAAGCTTCATCAGGTCAATTTGCTTCTTTGTAAACGTTGCTATCGATGTTATTAATGCCATGCGCTGATTCTGTATCTTGCCAGCTCTTTTTATCTGAGCCTTTATAGATTTACTAGAGCTAGCTTCAAGAACTATGATGTTGTATAGTTTATTATAAGCAGAGCTGCCTTTTGTTAATTTTTTCATTTGTTTTTTTTGTTGATTGTATATCTTCATAGCCAATTGATATGCTTTTTTTGATTCTGCTTTTACTGTGATGAGAATTTTGTTAGCATCGAGAACTTGAGGGCTAGTCTTGGAGTACATGGTCATTAGCTTGGCAAGAATGGCTTCTTTATTAAACACCGTAAGCTGTAAGCCTTTGTATTTTCCTAGATATTTATTGTACTTTTTAAAACTATCGGTAGTGGAGTCCTGGGTCACTTGATTGACAGTACCGGTTTCTCCAATAGCATTCGAAGTCGGAGCATTACTATCGGCAAATAAGCTGGCAGGTAGCAGGAGTCCAAGAGTGGTGAGGCCGGTAAAGAGCATGGTGCGGTGAGATTTCATAGTAATAGTCCTTTATTAGCTGTGATTAAGTCCAGTACAGCCCAGTTTCATAAATCTGCAAATTTGAGGGGTACGATGCTTGCCTATTTCAACCACATTTGCTATCGTCACGTTCCCTTGTTTATAGACGCGTAGCTCAGGGGTAGAGCGCCACGTTGACATCGTGGAGGTCGGCGGTTCGAAACCGCCCGCGTCTACCAATTTTTGTCTAGATTTAATGTTAACCATGCAGCCTTTAGTATAGGTTGCCACTGAGGACACACCACATGCCCACTATTACCCTTCCTGATGGCTCACAACGCCAATTCGAAACCCCTGTTACAGTTGCTGAAGTTGCCGCCGATATTGGCGCTGGCTTGGCGAAAGCTGCGCTTGCTGGTGTGGTGGATGGCCAGTTGGTCGACACTAGCTTTGAGCTAACAGACGATGCCAAGCTTGCTTTAATTACCGATCGGCAAGAAGAGGCCTTGGAGGTCATTCGCCATTCAACCGCGCATTTGCTGGCTCAAGCGGTGAAGCAATTATTTCCTTCTGCACAAGTGACCATTGGGCCAGTGATTGAAGATGGTTTTTATTACGATTTCTCATTTGAGCGTGCGTTTACTCCTGAAGATCTAGAAAAAATCGAACAGCGCATGGCTGAAATTGCTAAGCAAGATTTACCGGTTGAGCGCAGCACCATGGCGCGCGACGAAGCGGTTAAATTCTTTCGTGATATGGGTGAAGAATATAAAGCTAAAATTATTGAAGACATTCCTGCCGATCAACCCCTCTCGCTTTATAAGCAAGGTGATTTCATTGATTTATGCCGTGGACCACACGTGCCGAGCACGGGTAAATTAAAGGCCTTTAAGCTCACTAAAAATGCCGGTGCCTACTGGCGTGGTGATGCCAACAATGAGATGCTACAGCGCATTTATGGCACGGCCTGGGCCAATAAAAAAGATTTACAAGCTTACTTGCACCGTATTGAAGAAGCTGAAAAGCGTGATCACCGTAAATTGGCTAAAAAAATGGATTTATTTCATTTGCAACCAGAAGCGCCTGGGTTAGTTTTTTGGCATCCTAATGGTTGGTCAATTTACCAAACCATACGCCAATATATGCGTCAAAAACAAATTGAATATGGCTATCAAGAAATTAACACGCCGATTATGGCCGATTTTTCTTTGTGGGAAGCCTCCGGCCATGCCGATAAATTTGACGATGAAATGTTTGCCACCGAATCAGAAAGCCGCAAATATGCCATCAAGCCTATGAATTGCCCATTACACGTGCAAATTTTTAACCAAGGTTTAAAAAGCTACCGTGATTTGCCGATTCGCTTTGCTGAGTTTGGTTGTTGCCATCGGAATGAGCCTTCTGGCGCGCTGCATGGTTTAATGCGGGTGCGGGGCTTTACGCAAGATGATGCGCATATTTTCTGTACTACCGAGCAAGTGAAGGATGAATCGGCTCAATTTATTGATATGTTGTATGATGTCTACCAAGATTTTGGTTTCGATGACATTATTGTCAAGCTCTCAACACGCCCTGCAAAACGCCACGGCAGTGATGAAGATTGGGATATTTCCGAAAAATCTTTAGCCGATGCCTTGAATGCAAAAAACATTCCTTGGGAAGAAAACCCAGGTGAGGGCGCCTTTTACGGCCCTAAACTTGAATTTTCTATGCGCGACTGCTTAGGCCGTGTCTGGCAAGTGGGTACATTACAATACGATAGGGTGTTACCAGAGCGTTTAGATGCCTCCTATATTGACGAAAAGGGCGAGCGAGCGCGTCCTGTGATGTTGCATCGGGCTATTTTTGGCTCCTTGGAACGTTTTATGGGGATTCTTTTAGAGAATTATGCCGATGGCTTACCGGTCTGGTTGGCGCCTGTTCAGGCCGTAATTTTGAATATTACCGACCGTCAGAGCGAATATGTGAAGAAAATTGCAAAAAACTTGCAAAAAGATGGCTTTAGAGTCGAAATAGACTTGAGAAATGAGAAGATAGGCTATAAAATCCGCGAGCATTCTATTTCCCGTGTGCCATACTTTTTGGTGGTCGGGGATCGAGAGCTAGAGAATCAAACCGTTTCGGTGCGTACTCATGGAGGTAAAGATCTTGGCGATATGCCATTAACCGCTTTGTCGGGCTTTTTTACTTCATTGGTTGAAGCACGTAGCCGCAGCAATAATGAGGAAGAAACCCATTAAAGGAAAGAAAAAGACCGCAATTAACGGTGACATCACCGCAAGCGAAGTACGCTTAATTGGCGCCAATGGCGAACAAATCGGTATTGTAAGCTTAGCTGAGGCTAGACAAGCTGCGACAGATGCAAAATTAGATTTGGTGGAAATATCACCGACCTCCAGCCCGCCAGTGTGTCGGGTGATGGATCACGGTAAATTTATCTTCGAGAAAAAGAAGGAAATTCAAGCCGCCAAGAAAAAACAGAAGAAAACGCAAGTTAAAGAGATTAAATTTCGTCCCGGAACAGAAGATGGAGACTATGAGGTTAAATTACGTAACCTGATACGCTTCCTCGAAAACGGCGACAAAGCCAAGGTAACCTTGCGTTACCGTGGCCGGGAAATGGCCCATGTAGAAGTCGGGCGTGCATTGCTCGAACGCATCAAGCATGACTTACTGGAGTACGGTGTTGTTGAACAATTCCCGAAAATGGAAGGTCGACAAATGGTGATGGTCATTGGCCCTAAAAAGAAGTAAGACTATTGCCGTAATGCAGTAGTTTGAAAAGTAACTGCTTAGGTTGTATAAAAATTTCGGAGGATGAACATCCCCGACTACAGCCTGAGTAGTAACACGTAGGTACCTTACCGGCGAAAGCTGACTAAGGTGTTTTTAAAACCTAGTTAAATAATGCAATAGCGTTATTTAGCACTTTATAAAGAGTATAGTAATATGCCAAAATTGAAAACCCATCGAGGTGCTGCAAAGCGCTTCAAAAAAACTGCCAGCGGTGGCTATAAATACCGCCAAGCCAATCGTAACCATATCTTAACTAAGAAAACGACAAAACGTATGCGTCATCTTCGTAGCTTAAAAATGCTTAAAGATTGTGATGCTAAATTAATCGATAAAATGTTACCCAATAAATAGGAGGATACGGACATGGCAAGAGTAAAACGTGGCGTAACCGCCAGAGCAAAACACAAAAAAGTTTTAAAAGCCGCTAAAGGTTTCCGTGGTGCACGTAGTCGTGTATTTCGTGTTGCTAAGCAAGCTGTTATTAAAGCAGGTCAATATGCATATCGCGATCGTAAAGCAAAGAAGCGTGTATTTCGTGCTTTATGGATTGCGCGTATTAATGCGGGTGCACGTGAGTGTGGCCTAACTTACAGCACGCTAATTAATGGCTTAACCAAAGCTGAAATAATGGTTGATCGTAAAATGCTTGCCGATTTAGCAATGAACGATAAACCTGCGTTTGTAGCAATTGCTGAAAAAGCTAAAGCAGCATTGGCTTAATACTGTTAGCGTAAAAAAGCCTAGCTTTTTTACTAGCAAATCACCCCACTTAGCCTCTCCTTAGGGAGGGGCCGAGATTATAACTTAACGTTAGAATTATTCTTTCGCTTTTGTTTAATCTTTTGTCGCTTTTGTTTTTGCGTGAGGCTTGGTGGGGGCCTATAGGACATATTTCATGACCGATCTAGACACCCTCATTTCTAACGCACAAACTGCCATTCATCACGCGGTTGATCTTAACGACTTACAACAAGTTCGCGCCGAATATCTAGGCAAAAAAGGTAAAATCACCGAATTATTAAAATCTTTAGGCAAACTTGCGCCTGAAGAACGTAAAAGCGCAGGCCAAGCTATCAATGTGGCCAAACAAGAAGTGGCTCAAGCCGCTGAGTTAAAAACCCAAGCTTTAAAAGATGCCGAGCTGGCCAAACAACTGGCCGCTGAGGCGATTGATGTCACCTTGCCGGGCCGCGGCCAAGCTCGTGGTAGCTTGCATCCGGTAACGATGACCCAAAAGCGCATTGAAAAGTTTTTTACTAGCATTGGCTTTGATATTGCTGATGGCCCTGAAATTGAAGATCAATTTCATAACTTTGAAGCTTTAAACATGCCTGAGCATCATCCTGCTCGTGATATGCAAGATACTTTTTATTTTCCAGAAGGTGACGTGCTGCGCACGCATACTTCTTCGGTGCAAATTCGTTACATGGAAAATAACAAGCCGCCTTTTAGAATTATTTCTCCAGGCCGAGTCTATCGTAGTGACTCTGATCAAACCCACACCCCGATGTTCAATCAAGTTGAAGCCTTGATGGTGGACAAAGATGTAAGCTTTGCAAATTTGAAAGCGGTATTGGAACAATTTATGGAAAACTTTTTTGAACAAAAAGTGGATATGCGTTTACGCCCATCTTATTTTCCTTTTACGGAGCCTTCTGCCGAAGTGGATATTCGCTTAACCGATCCCAGCCATCCTTTTGCTGGTAAATGGTTAGAGGTGTTAGGTTGTGGCATGATTCATCCTAACGTATTAAAATCCGTTGGTATTGATAGTGAAGAATACAGTGGCTGGGCATTTGGTTGTGGCATGGATCGTTTAGCGATGTTGCGTTACGGCATTGATGATTTACGGCTAACCTTTGAAAGTGATGTACGGTTTTTATCGCAATTTGCTTGATTTGAAAATAGCGTTTTTCCTTTTATAGAAAAACGTACGGGTAGGGCGACCTAACAAAGGAATAAACATGAAAGTTACACAAGCTTGGTTAAACGACTGGGTAAAAACAAATAATTCACTAGACAAACTTTGCGTTCAACTTACCGATGCAGGCTTAGAAGTCGATTTTACTGAACCTGCTGCGGCACAATTTTCTGGTATTACCGTTGCCAAAATCATCTCCGCAATCCCGCACCCTAATGCCGACAAGCTTCAAGTTTGCCAAGTATCCGATGGCACTCAAACTCTACAAGTTGTCTGCGGCGCGCCCAACGCCCGCGAAGGTTTAATTGTTGCTTTTGCGACCATTGGCGCAGTGCTGCCTGGAAATTTTAAAATTAAAAAAGCAAAACTACGCGGTACCGAATCAAACGGGATGTTGTGTGGCGCGAGTGAAATAGGCTTAGCAGAAACGGCTAATGGCCTTATTGAGCTACCCAGCGATGCGCCTTTGGGTGTTGATTTGCGTGAATACATGCAATTAGATGACACGATTATTGACATTGATTTAACGCCTAACCGCGGTGACTGTTTAAGCATTAAAGGTGTTGCACGCGAATTGGGTGTGATCAACGAAGTGGCTATGAACATGCCAGAGATTAAGCCTGTGCCTGCCATCATTGCGGACAAGCTGGCGATTGACATTCAGGCGCCTAGTGATTGCCCACGCTATTGTTCACGGGTTATTAAAAACATTGATGTTAGCGCGCCCACACCACTTTGGATGCAAGAAAAATTGCGCCGCTGTGGTATGCGTAGCATTTGCCCGGTGGTAGATGTAACGAATTACATCGTGTTAGAACTCGGGCAACCTATGCACGCTTTTGCCCTCAACAAAATTGTTGGCGGCATTACCGTGCGTTTTGCCAAAGCAGATGAAACGTTAATCTTGCTAGATGACACCGAAGTTAAACTCGATAGTAAAACGCTTGTGATCGCTGATAGTGAAAAACCTCTTGCTATTGCTGGCGTGATGGGCGGCGCACAATCTGGTGTGACCGGCCAAAGTGTTGATGTGGTGTTAGAGAGTGCTTTCTTTAATCCGCTCACTATCATGGGTACGCCGCGACGTTATGGTGTGCATACAGATTCTTCACAACGCTTTGAGCGCGGTGTTGACCCCAGCATTACGCTGGAAGCTATGGAACATGCGACACAATTAATTTTAAGTATCTGCGGCGGTGAGCCGGGTGAAATTGTGGTGCAAGAACATAGCGAGCATTTGCCACAGCCTAAAAAACTTACCTTGCGCCGGGCGCGCATTCCAAAATTACTGGGTTTTGAAATCAGCGATGCGCAAGTGGTTGATATCTTGCAGCGCCTTGGTATGGATGTCACCTCAATCTCTACGGGTTGGGAAATCATAACGCCGTTGCACCGATTTGATATGGCCATTGAGGAAGATTTAATCGAAGAAATTGCGCGTATTTATGGTTATGAGCACATTCCTAGCGTCATGCCCAAAGGCATGTTAAACATGTTGCCGGCCACTGAGCTGCGAGCGCCAACTAATTATTTACGTGATGTGCTAGTCGACCTCGGTTATCATGAAACCTTAACCTATAGCTTTGTGAATCCAAAAATTCAGGGGCTCCTACTACCCAATGCAAAAGCCATTAGCTTGCAAAACCCGCTTGCCAGTCAGCTTAGTGAAATGCGAATTTCCTTATGGCCTAATTTAGTGCAGGCTGTGGTGAATAATCAAAAACATCAGCAAGATAGAATTCGTTTGTTTGAAGTCGGCCGCACGTTTGCCGGACACGCGCCAGAGCAGCAGCCTTTAGAAATTGCTGGCATTGTTAATGGCTCGCGCAACCCAGAGCAGTGGAGTGAAGAGACTGCTAAAGTTGATTTCTTTGATGTGAAAGCCAATATCGAAGCACTGATTCCAAAAGCACAATTTATTGGCGCTGAGCATCCAGCCTTACACCCGGGCCAATCGGCACAAGTTATGCTTGAGGGTAAAGCCGTAGGTTGGCTTGGAACCTTGCACCCGCGTGTCAGTCAAAAATTGAAAATTGCGGGTGCTGTGGTGCTGTTTAGCCTAGAGCTCGATAAAGTCTCCCAAAAAATAGTTCCACAATATCAACAGGTTAGCAAGTACCCACAGATTCAGCGTGATTTGGCTTTCCTCACCCAAGAGAGGGTTACATTTGGGCAAGTCTATGATATAGTTGGTAATTCAGCGGGTGAGCTACTTACCAAGCTAGATGTTTTTGACATTTATCGTGGCTCAGGCGTTGAGGAAGGCTACAAAAGTCTTGCAGTGCGCTTAACGTTGCAACATCCAGAACGGACACTGGTTGACGAAGAAGTGGCGACTCTCACCAATAATGTTATCGAGGCCCTTAAGGAGGGTGTCGGTGCTGAATTAAGGGAATAATATATGGGTGCCTTAACAAAAGCAGATATAGCCTTAGAACTCACAGAAAAACTTGGGCTTAATAATCGCGAAGCCAAGGAATTGGTTGAATCTTTCTTTGAAGAAATCTCTAGTGCATTAATCAACGGCAATGACGTCAAACTTTCTGGTTTTGGTAATTACATTTTACGCTATAAAAGCCCTCGTCCAGGACGCAACCCTAAAACGGGTGAAGAAAAAATGATTAGCGCACGCACCGTGGTGACCTACCGCCCAGGGCAAAAATTACGTGCCCGCATTGATCAAATGACAATTGATGAAGCAGCCAACAACGCCGGAACATTGATCCCAAATGGAATATAAACTTCCCCCCATTCCGGATAAAAAATACTTTACCATCGGTGAAGCCAGCGAACTTTGCGCGGTAAAACCGCATGTACTCCGTTACTGGGAACAAGAATTCCCCCAGCTTAACCCAGTTACCCGCCGTGGTAACCGACGTTATTACCAACACAAAGATGTGATGCTGGTAAGACAAATTCGTAGCTTGCTCTATGAAGAATGTTTTACGATTAGTGGCGCACGTCAGCAAATTAGTTCTAATAAAATTTCCCCTGCAACAGCCAATGTTGTGGTGGAAGATCAAAAAGCCTTTTTAACGGGTGTGCGTGAGGAGCTTGAAGCGTTATTATCAGATTTAATGACGGTTAGAGCTTCGTAAATTAATACGATTTTGAATGTACAGTAGCTATAAACTGAGTACTATACCGATAAACACAATTAACCCCAGCCAATTATTATTCAAAAAACCTTGAAAGGCTTGTTGGCGACGCACTAAGACCTGTTGATAAACGGATAACCCCATAGCTGCCAGTACCGTTATATAATAAGCCCAGGTTAATGCTGCATTATAACCTACCCAGATGAGTCCCAGTAAAAAAAAACCTTGTAATAAAGCGATAATGTATGGTGCTTTTGATTTGAATAAGATGGCTGTAGACTTTAAACCGAGTTTTAAGTCGTCTTCAATATCGGTTAGGGCGTACATAGTGTCGTAGGCCACTGTCCAAATAATGGTGGCAGCATACAACACCCAGGCCGATAAACTCAAGTGTTGCTGCTGCGCGGCATAGGCCATCAGTATCCCCGCATTAAATACAACCCCCAAAATAACTTGCGGCAAATAGGTGAAGCGTTTACAAAAAGGATAAATAATAGTGAAGCACGCGGTGGCAATGGCAATGATGAGGCAATAAGTATTTAATAATAAAACCAGTAGTAGTGCACCGCCAAGTAGAATAACCAATAACAAAATGGCTTGCCATAAAGCAATATCGCCCATAACCAACGGGCGTGTTTTGGTGCGCTCTACATGTGGATCAAATTTCCGATCGGCTATATCATTGATCACGCAACCGGCACTGCGCATAATAATAATACCCAGCACAAAAATCACCAGCAAGCGCCAACCAGGCCAACCACCAGCAGACAGCCATAAGGCCCACAAGGTTGGCCAACCGGTAAGAAAAAAGCCAATAGGGCGGTCAAAACGCATCAGTTTAAAATAAGGCAGTAAGGTTTTCATAAATAGCATTATACTCATTAGAATGATGCTTGGCCATGGCAAAAAAATTTGCTACACTGTGCATCTTCGGGGCGTAGCGCAGCCTGGTAGCGCACATGCATGGGGTGCATGGTGTCGTAGGTTCAAATCCTACCGTCCCGACCAATAAATCAATGACTTAGTCAATTCGTCTATGAATTATGTTTAATAAATAATGAAGCTTGATGTGTCAACACTTTTCAGGACAAATTTTACGCCGCTTTCCGAGCGTTCTCATATTCAACCGGCGACATGTAGTCGTTAGTTGAGCGCATTCTTTTTCGATTATAATAGACTTCGATATATTCAAAAATACATTGCTCAGCTTCAGCTCTAGTTTTAAAATTTTCGTGATACGTCAACTCGGTCTTTAATGTGTGAAAAAAACTTTCAGAAACGGCATTATCCCAGCAATCGCCTCGACGACTCATGCTCTGCTCTATGCCATGCGGTTCTAGAATTTTCCGATGACTGTTAGAAGCATATTGGCTACCACGGTCAGTATGCGAAATTAACCCTCGCCTAGGTTTTCGTTGCCAGATAGCCATTAACAAAGCTTTATTTACCAAATCTGCTTTCATACGCTTGTTCATGGCCCAGCCAACGACTCGACGGGAAAACAAGTCGATAACCACCGCTAGATATAACCAACCCTCTTGAGTGGGAATATATGTGATATCGCCAGCATAAATGGTACCGGCTTGTTGAGGTGAAAAATCACGGTTTAATAGGTTAGGTGATACCATAAGATTGTGGTTAGAATCTGTTGTGTGCTTGAATTTGCGCCTAGTCTTGCACACAAGCCCCATTAGCTTCATTAATCGACCAACACGCCGTCTACTTATCGTGTAGCCCAATTTTCGTAATGA
>JAWUVP010000013.1:0-25620 GCA_034112285.1 Gammaproteobacteria bacterium | reverse complement strand
ATTGTGCCTAAACTTTCGAGCAGTAATTCATACGTAAATTCCAATTTATTGCCAACCACTAACATGTTGATATTGACAGGCCTGTTTGAATTTGTTAAAAAATAATCACCTACAACACCTCCGGAAAAATAATAGCAAGTGCTCGGCGATGAAAATATTGACTTTAAAGTATCTCTGATCAAATTCACTAGCTCTATATCAACGTTCGGTTTATATGAGAAGTATTCAAGCCTGCCCGTATTACAGTGCTGCTCTTTTAAAAAATGATTAGCGGAAGGAGAAAAAGTAGCCTGATCAAATGTAGATAGTTTTTTAATACAGTGTGAAAGTTGCTCAACTTTAGGAATTAAAGTGTTTGCCAAATATTTTGCCAGCAGTGATTTTTTAGATTGCCCAGCCCTTTTTTGTTTGTTTTTAAACCACCAACCTTCATCAATCCCCTGTCTCTTTATTATGGCATGTTGGTCTAGTTTCTTTTTAATATATGCATTTAATTTATTTAGTTCATCTTGTAGCCTGACAAGCGACATGGAGAGACCAACAAATAATTCCTGTGCTTTATCCGTGTGTAGTGCGACAGCATAGAGCTGTTGTGTTTTCACCATTGCACTATTTTGCAAACTAATGGCATGGGTCAAATAAGTTATTGTTAGATCAAAAGCCTCTATTCCCTTATATTTTTTCTCTCTCAGAAACAAAAGCAAGTAAGCATCTGCCGCGCCAGATAGCGCCATAATTTCAGCTACAACGTCATGGCTCAATGCTGCTTCCTGTCCAACAGCACGAAAGTCATTAGCACTTTTTAAACAATCAGAGCCACTCAACATTCCAATTGCTAATTGGTTCAGTTTTTCATACAGGGGCTTATCCTGCACGGGTAGTTCGTTAATAGGGTTAAGCACAGCTTGTGATTCTTGCCTCATCTGTGGTCCTTCTATGGCACCTAAACTTTCTTTTACACAACCTGGGCCAGCTATGCCTTTTGCTTCATCCGCCACTAATTTATCTGAGACTTGCTTAGCTTTTTTTCTTAATGCCCGCGTAAGCGTTGGGGCAATACGTTGACAAGCATTATCATAGTCACTAAGATGCCGAACACTTTTTTGACATGAACGAACGAGTTTCGCAAGGTTTTCACGATGAATGCTCCCAAGGCTTTTCAACTCAAAGAATATGGCACTAAGACAACTCATGTGGCGCACTAAAGTAATATGCGTTCCATCTAGTATTTTTTTATATGTATAGAGGTTTCTACCGTAATTTCTAAATCCACCAATTGCCTGGTGAACTTGCTATAACTTTCAATTTGACTTAAGCATTTATTGAAAACCTTTAGGAAAACTATCGAAGCCCCCTGAGTGACGCTTAGCTTCTTAGAACAATCTTTTCTTCCTATAAAGGGTTTGACCATTTGCAATACGTTCTTTAAGGCTAGACGCGCTATAATTTCTGCCTGTTCTATTTCTTCTATTTGCATTTATTATTTACCTTTTATTAGAATTAAATTTTATTGGGCTTTATGCTGGAGCATAACATGTCAGACGGCGTAGCCGGTAAAATTATTGTGTGAGGTAAAGGGGGGGCGTAGTGACTTCTATCGTTACAGTAAAGTCGAGCCGAGCTAGCAAGTATGTATAATCATCCCACTTAGATTTTCGGCCTATACCGCTGCAGGCACTAATCGTTGTAATTTTTCAGCTGAGCGGGGGCGGGTGTCAAAGGCCGAAGGGGGTCAGATCTTGAAGTCTGACATCAAAATATTATTCAATTTTTAACTTATGATGTCAGATTTCAAGAGCTGGCCCTTTAATTCATACGTTTTCATATAAGTTGAGAATTTGTTTGGCGGAGAACATCTCATTCGACAAAGAGAATGCAAGTAACGAATGTGCATTTCGGCTCTTGGCATGTTTCAACATCACACTGGATTAAACTTTCTTTCCCACCAAGTTCTTCTTAATGCGATAGAGTTTTTCTGACAGATACAATAAAATAACACTCAACGGAATCAGCTTTGGTTAGCTTCATTTCAAACCAATAAGATGCTCGTTTAACAACTGCTAACGCACTAGCTGAACAAGCAATTTTTGGAAATTTATTTACACACAAGCCTGAAAAAATTTAAGACCAAAGGGGTCCTGTTGTTTTTCTATACTTCGCCGCATTAATAATTTTGAGGTAAAGAATAATTATAATAAAAATCAAATGCTAAATTTCTTGAGGTTAATGATTTGCTTGTTGTGATTTTTATCGTATTGGAAACTAGCGTTTATGAATGTACGAGAGCGAGTGTTATTTGAGAAGCCATAAGCATATTTGGGCACTCCGAACCATCCTTTTTTCATTCTCCCAGTACAGTCTTTATCCTGAAAAGTCTTTACACCATAGTTCCCTCGGATTAAATCGGGTATAAATATTTTCATTGTACTCTTCTCGACTTTTTGTTTAAGCACGATATAGGCCTTATTAATGTTACCATCATTATAGCCACTGACATCCTTGTACATTGCTAAATTTAAGCAGCCTAACTTGGGTATTAATTTATTAATAACAATTGTCAAGCCTGAGTTCGGTTCAGCAATCAAAGTGTTTGCACTTAATAATAGAAACACTAGAAGCAATTTTTTCATCTTCTCTCCTGATGATAATTAAATTAAAATCAATTAAAGACTTTTTCACTGAGAAAATCAGTAAAGTTCTTGAAAAAGTCCGGCATCTTGTGCTTATGATAATTCATCGCTATTGCTTCAAGCTTATTTTCTGAATCCAAAAGCATATTGACCATTGAGACACAATCATCTAACTTAACGACTGGCAGGCCAACACCAATTTTTTCCACATAATCAATGTTAGCTCTTTCCCAAAAAAGTTGTGTTGAGGTACAGTCCATTAAAATTGGTTTATGTAAACTCAGTGCCTCAAAAATACTACATGAACCTGTTTTAGTAATAAGCAAGTCACTCGCCAACAATATATGAGCTATATTATCTGTAAAAGCAATAATATTTATCGTAATGTTTTCAGGAATCACTAATGTTTTAATGCGAGATGCTAGATTTTTATTATACCCAATGCAAACATTAATAGTAATACGATTTTTGTAAGTGATTAACTTTTTCAGGTATTGTAAGCACTTCTCAGAACCTTGCCCCCCGAGCAACAGAGTGATTGTATTATTTTTTGTCTGTGTTGAATTTTTATCACAGAAACTTTTCCTTAATGGATAGCCAGCGATGTGAACTTGTTCTTGCTGTATGTATTTATTATTAAGATAATTGCTACTCTCATCGGTAGATATAGGAAGAAAAAGTGATAAATTGTTATAGTGCTTTTTAGGCCAGTCGAATAGATAACCCTTTATATCTATATCACAGCACACAATAATATAGAGTTTTTTGTTATCTAGAGCTTTAATAGCGTATGCATTGTAGTATGGCACCAGTGAAATGACAAGGTCTGGCTTCTCTGCTATAAACATAGTTTGAAAAGCGCCTTGCACCTTACTAGATAAAAAATATTTCATCAAAAAACCACCAAACCTAACAAACATATTCAGCATAAAAAAATAGTTCTTCTTAATCAACCAATTATAAACAACTTCAGTGTTTAACTTTTTATGAAGATAACTTAATGGGTCGAAATTCATCATGACCTCAGTCGTAACATTCACTTCATTTAGCTCATACAGCTCACCAAGATATTCATGCATTGCTTGGCATATTGACTGCTGACCTGTCCCACCCTTGCTGGTTAATATTAATATTTTTTTAGCTTTAATCATGTTGTTTTTCCGTGATAGTATATAACTTACAATAAAGGCAGGACATTTTTAGAATTTCATTAACTTTGACGAAACAAATCATTTTCGAAGGCATCATTGAATTTCATTAGAATTTAAAAACTGCTGAGCCGATTCTAGAATTGCTTGCTTCTTTTCAGCCGTCATTTTATTCCATACATTATAAATCATAGATAGCCTATGATTGCCTGACAGTAGTTTTTGATGTCGAGCTAAAAAACCCCAATACATGTAATTGAATGGGCAGGCTTGCTCACCTGTTTTCTGTTTTACATCATAATGACAATTTTGACAATAATTTGACATCTTATTAATATAATTACCGCCCGACGCATAAGGTTTACTTGCGAGCATGCCACCATCAGCAAATAAGGCCATGCCAGTAACATTAGGTAACTCAACCCATTCATAAGCATCTGCATAGACTACCATGAACCAGTTATTAACATCCTGCGGTGAAATATCTGCTAATAGGGCAAAATTTCCCAATACCATTAAGCGCTGTATATGATGTGCATAAGCATTTTCCTTAGTCTCTTTAATACATTGGCGCAGGCAATTCATTTTTGTTTTTCCTGTCCAATAAAATTCAGGTAACTTGCGTGCGGCATTAAAATAGTTTTGCTCAGCGTAATCTGGCATAACAAACCAATAGAAACCATGAATATATTCTCGCCAGCCCAATATTTGCCGTATAAATCCTTCAACAGCATTCAAAGGCGCTTTATTATTATAATAAGCTTCTTCAACTAAGCGAACACATTCACCCGGTAACAACAATCCAGCATTTAAATATAAAGAAATATGAGCATGGAACATCCAGGCGTTGTCCTCAATCATGGCATCCTGATAGGTCCCGAAGTTAACCAATCGTTGTTCGATAAATTCATTTAAGACAATAAGCGCCTGCTTGCGTGTAACCGCATAATTAAACGGAACAATGTCACCAAAGTGGCTAGAAAAATTATCTTCAACCAACCTAGCAACCTCATTAGTGACTGAATCAGTTGCAATTTCAGTTGGCCCCAAGATTTCCAAGCCTGTTTTTGCCGGCTTACGATTTTCTGCATCGTAATTCCATTTTCCTCCAACGGGCTTACCCTCTTCCATTAATACATCATGCCGCTTGCGTAACTCACGATAAAAATATTCCATCCGCAGCTGCTTCCGATTTTTTGCCCAAGTATTGAATGTTGATTGCTCACTAATAAATCGATCGTCTGGTAAAATATCTATGTTCGATTCAAGCTGCTTGCCACAACTTTTAAGCTCTTGTAGCACACGGTATTCACCAGGATGCGTGACCACAATTTTTTCAACTTTTATTTTTTTTATATGATACTCAATAACTTCTGTGAATGACGAGAACTTTAATTTCTCATCTAATTTATGGTAGACGACTTGATACCCAGATTTTTTTAGCTCCTGATGAAAATGACGCATTGCAGATAAAATGAAAACTAATTTCTTTTTATGATGCTTAACATACAGCGTTTCATTCCATACTTCAGCCATAACCACCAAATCAGTTTCTCTATTAATTGCTTTAAGACTGGACAGGGATAGGCTGAGTTGATCTCCGAGGACTATGCATAATTTTTTCATTGCTTGTTCCGACATGGTTTAAGCCAAACTACGGATAATGATCATTATTATACATAGGTTAAGAGTGATTGTGCCTGTTAACCGAAGCGCAAGCAAACCTGGGTAGTTGGCATAAGCTTTACGATCCACAAACCAAGCAATATTTAATAACAACCAGCCCAAGATCCAAGCCATATCAGCCTGTTGAGAGAACCAAGCATAACAGCTCACCCCCCAGGCTAATATCGATAAAATAATACCCCAGGTAAGTAAGTAGTTGTTGTTTGTTAAACAAGCAATACACCAATTAACTCCAGCAATAAAACTGATAATGACAATTAAATAAACTAAGCCCAATAATTGTGCCGCTAGCCAAAATTGAGTAGGTAGTAAGAGCAAAATCAAAAAAGGCAGACCTCCAAAAGCAGTAATAAAGTTAATATTCTTATTTGTAGAAAATTTTTTCATTATAGTCAATATCCTTATAAAAATTAGCTTAAGGGATCAAATACTTTACCAACAAAGCTATCTGGAACATTCTTATGAGAACCATCACAAAATGGTGAAGTCTTAGCCTGCTTACACATACATAGGCCAACTGTTTTATCTTTCTCTACATAAAATTTCAATGGCATAAACTCAGTATTTTTATGAGAACCATCACAAAAAGGCTGGCTCTTTGAGCGGCCACAGGTACAGAAGGTATAATACTGACCTCCTTTTAAGTTAACCATGATTGATTTGTTGTCTGCAACAATAGCCTGTTTCATAACCTACCCCTCTAGAAAAAATTAAGCTAGCCAGCCTAAGATTGTGTGTGTTAAAAAATAAAAAGCCCCAATAACAATAATGGATATGATATAGAATGCAATAAACCATGCCAGTTGCTTAGTACGCTTGCTAGAGAACAATGCTTTAGTAGTGAATGAGCTCATTAACTTTACCTCCAAAGATTTTATAGGCATAAATTGTGGTATCGCAATTTTGAATGGCTTTCAGATCTTGAACAGATACACAACCAACGCACACCATGCCATCGGCATTTATCTTTTTAACTGAAAAAGCTCTTTGTTTTAGAGGCATATTTGTGACCTGAAAGGTGATATTGAGCCGATGCATATCACTGTTTTGATAAATGCGATGGCCTTTTGCTGTACGACTTGGCACTAATAAACCGTAGCAGGTCTCGCATGAACGCAATGTGCGTGTACTGACACCTACAGCTTCTGCCTGAGTACCTATTGAAAATAATTTTTCGTCTTTGACCATGACAGCGATTATACAGATAGCTATGCAGATTAAAAGTTTATTTTACATCCTGCATAACTATTGGTATTATTACCCAGAATTAGAGCAACTAAGCACCCCTATTTTCACAGCTTATGATTGCCTAACCCACTGAATTTTAAATAAATTATCTGGACAGCACCATAAGTGCCGGCCCAGAACCACTAAAGAGGCTAATATGAACAAAATCACTGTTTTTTATGATGGAAAATGCAGCTTATGTGCTAGAGAAATTGCTCATTATCAGAAAATTGCTACACAGGATAAATTTTACTTTTGTGACATTACTCAAGATAGCAAGCAATTTACGCAGCTAGGGTTTGAAACGACTTCGGGTTTAAGACAGCTGCATGTCCTAAACAGCCACGGACACGTCAAGATTGGTCTTGATGCTTTCATAACTATCTGGCGTGAATTAAAAGGCTGGAAGTATCTTGCCATGATAGCCAACTTACCAGGCATTCATTTTATCCTGAGTCGTGTATATAAAAGTTTTGCCACATGGCGCTTTAAAAAAAATGGTTATGACCAATGCAGTTGGCAATAAGAAAAATCAATTTTACTAAATAAAAATCAGGAGCTCAGAAATGTATAGACAACAAAGCATTATTTATAAGTTTTTTATCAACATCCACCTACTACCAATTGTCCTGATACCCGGAGTTTTATGGATGGTATCGGGCATGCATAAATTTTTAAGTCTGATCACGGGGTCCGCTTGGGGACCTGACAAATCAGCTTGGATCCCATGGCTAACTATACATTTTGGTCACCTAAGATTTATGAATCATACGCTAATTGTTTTGAGCTTTTTAATATTAACATTTGTACAATTGGCTGCTGGATTTTATTACCTTATTGGCATATTGCGCGGTGAATTCATTATCTCCAGAGGCAAGCAATGGCTTAGCACAGGCATTATTCTAGGCATAATTAATCTTGCAATTTTATCTATCGGGCAAAACTTAGTGAACTCAGATACAGATGTGTTCGAGCTAACCTGTTATTTCTGTGCACACTTAGTATGCTTATTTTACATTAACATAGTGTCAACTGAATTTTTCCTTAAAAATAGACGTTAACAGACTATCCAAGAGAAATATGATGAGTCAAACTATTGCATTTACTGGTGCGAGTGGGCCGATTTAAAGGCCGAAGGGTGTCAGAGCTTGACATCTGACATCAAAATATTATTCGCTTTTTAACTTATGATGTCAGATGTCAAGATCTGAGACCTTTAATTCTCTGTGACCACATTCAAGACTTGAGCCTGGTGAATCCAATTTGATCACATAACGACGTGCGCGTCAATCAGTTTAAATGCCAAAGACTAAAGTTAAGTATAAAGGCAAAACACAACCACGCTAAATAAGGCAGTAACAATCCTGTAACTATTTTTATTTTTTGATAGCTAAAAGTCATAGTAAGAATAACAAACACAATCAAAAAAATCATGTCTATCAATGCCCACCCTAATTGATGTCCTGCAAAAAATATATAAGACCACGAAAAATTAAGAACTAATTGAGCAATAAAGCAGTAAAATGCGCGAGTTGTCTCTTTTTTATATCGCCACAAAACACCACCACTAATACCGATCAATATATACAACACTGTCCAAACGGGACCAAACACCCACGCTGGTGGATTAAAGCTTGGCTTGTGTAAAAAGGCAAACCAAGTCGGAATATTTTCTTGTGTAACCCAGCCAGCTAGACCTGCAATACTCAAGCATAGTAGAACCATCAGCCCACATGGCAAAATAAACGTTGTTAATTTGCGATACTGCATTTTAAACTCCCTTGGTTTCAAGTAATAGGTGCAACGCCAAAAATTCTACGCGACCCTTTGAAAAACATCAAGTGGTGTTTTATAATCCAAAGTTTTTCTAGGCTTATTAATCCATTGGTATTTTCGTTAAGCCCCCGCTCCCATGAATGATAGGTGTGAGCAAAATCCACGTCAGCGCCTAATACCTTGGCAACCGCTTTGTGGCTAGTAAATTCTTTTCCATAATCAAATATGAGTGTATGAACGTAAGATTGATAAGGCTTTAAAAGCTCGATGATAGCGGCGGTAACATTTTCCCCTCTGAAAATTCTATATGGAGTAGATATAGTCAGAGAAATACTAGCACAAAAAATTCTCTGTCTATTTATAAGGTACGCTCAGCTATGACAAGTTGTATATGTCCAGAGGGTAAACACACGTGGAATATGGTAATCCCCCAGAGAGCATGAAATAACAAAATAGGTTGATATTTTCTTCATTTCTTCACGCGTAAACGAGTCGGTTCCTAACGCTTTCATCATAACCGTTGATGCTGTAACGGCCAGGCCTTGAATAAATCTGGCTAGCATTAACCAACTAATATGTGTTGAAATGGCGGCTGATAATGACGACAAGATGAACAAGATTAAGCCACCGATTAAAATAGGTTTTCTACCAAAAACTCCAGATAACGAACCCGAAAAAATTTGGCCAATGGTTAAACCAAAAAGATAGACCGAGATAGTATTTTTTGCCATTAAATGTGATATTGAAAAAAAAGATGATAAATACGGTAATGAAGGCGCATAGATGTCAATACCCATTCCACTTATGGGTGCTAAGAATAAAATTATAGTTAAAATCTTTCTATGTGCACGCGGCATATCAATATTTTTTTGCGTTACTAATGCGTACACTATCAAGAAAACGGGCTTGAGAATAGCCATTTTATGATATAATAATTTCAAGTCGCCCCCATTATATAAGGATATATTCATGGTAATAAAGGCTATCAAGGCCCTCCTCCCACTGCTCGGCCTGCTCGGCCTGCCCTTCATTATCCTCACCTTTGCAAACAAACTCCATGGCTCTGCACAGCACACATTAAATTATACTTTCCTTACGCTCCACAACATCACCCCAGATAAAAAAGAAATATATGGTAGCAACGACAGGCTCTATCTTGGCACCGGCGGAGCAGCATGCGCAATGAAAAGCAGTCAAAAAGAATCGAACATTGAATTTGGCAGTAATAAGCTAACCGGCTTTACGCTAGCGGGCTTTGCAAAAAGTTTTTCGTTAAAAAAACCGATCACGTGTTTAAAGCTTGAAATCACTTATAAAGGTAAGCTTTTCACCACCGGTGATATTAACATCACTAAATCTGGCATGCGCTATGTTGCCTCGCCACATGAAATAACATGGGATTTTACTAAAACAGCTATTAAGGATGCCAAATAATGCTTCATAAAACCAGCTCAACATTCAACCTGAAACCTCTGGCTGCAAGCCTGCTATTAATAGCCCTAGGCAGTAATATTGCCTTCGCCCAAGAAATTAATATCAGCCTCAAAGCTGATCCTGGCTTAAGCTGGATGATGGCTAATCCTTATCGCGGGGTTGCAGAAGAGTTAACCTTGCTCAAAGCACAAAAATCTGGCCAACTGCCAGAAAACAGTCTTATTTTAGGTGCATCTGCCAATGCGCTGGCAACCTACGATAAAAATACAGGCCCAAAATCACCCTGGGTAGATGAATCAAGGTTTTCGGTGCCACAAGCTTCGATTAGCACAACCTATGCTTGGAATAAATCCATTGTCGCTTATCTGGAAGCCGGCGCACAAAACATTGGTGCCAAAGAATCAGAAAATTCTGCCGCTGGGCAAATGAGTATTAAAAATGCGTATGTGTTAGTACACCAAAACTTGAATAATAGCAGCGCCACAATCTATGAATTTGCCGGTAATAAAGATATTGATTTTGGTGACTTTTCTAACAAAGTTAATATTGATGTTTACAACTTGGCGAATCTAGCAGACTTATATTTTAAAGCGCATGGTAATACGTTTGGCATGGGTTATCAAAATAATGGCTTTAACAGCACGGTTAGCGTTATGAATGGTGGTAGCGAAGGTGACACGTCTAGGCTCTACACCCGCACAGCAAACAACATTACTAATGCAGCCGTTAACTTATCTTATGGCAAAGCAACCACTGCGCTAGCTTGGAAAGTCGGTGTCGGCTACCTTAATGGCAGTAGTATTGATTTTGCTAAAAAAGAACAACAACCCAACCCCGCTTATGATCTCAATGCTAAACTAGACATTCAACAGGTTTCGCTGCTAGCAGAATATGTGACCACACTCTACGACACCACAGAAACCAACAACAAGGCTGTTGCATTTGTTACCGGCATGAGCTATCACTTTCTATGGTCAAATAAAGCCACCCTTCTTGGTTTGCAATACAGTATGGCCAAAAATGCGCAGTTTCAAGGCATTAAAACTGTGAACCAAACCCAGTCAACTTATAGCCTTGAGCTCAATCATGAAGCCATTAAAAATGTTTGGGTAGGCGCGCAACTTGAGCATGCCAATAATATTGTTGGGGTGAATGGTGTTAAGGAATATGCTTTTCAGCTTATGAGCACGATTGTTTTTTAATCTGCTTTAAGGCTGTAACAGTGCGGTAAACGCCTTCACACGGCTTGCTTTACCAGACTGTTAATCTTCGGCTATTGAACCCGGCTCCACTTCATGGTGAAGTTCTAATTGCTTGTGAATGGCTAACAAACCCTCTTTGTAGCTGGGGTAACGTAGCTCAAAATTAAAACGGCGCTTAAATTTTTGATTGCTAACGCGTTTGCACGCATTATAAAATGCTTTCATCGGCTGAGACAACTCAGCTTGACTATAGGGAATCAATGTCATTGTGGGCTTCTTCAACAAACTTGCTGCCAAAGCATCCATCTCTTCTGGCGCACAAGGCAGATCGTCGGCTAAATTATAAATTTCCCCAGGGGTTGGGCAATTCATAGACTCACATAGCGCACGATTAATATCATCAACATGTATTCGAGAAAAAACATGACCTTTTTTTACAATAGAAGAGTGTTTACCCTCTAGAATTCTAACCAAATTGTTTCGCTTTGGGCCATATATCCCCGCCAATCTAAATATGTGTATCGGCAACCCGTGATCGGCATAAATAGAAAGCCAGCTTTTTTCGGCCTTAATTCTTCGGGTGCCGCTTTCACCTGGGCTATTTAAGTTTGAATCTTCAGTCACCCATTTACCAGCGTGATCGCCATAGACACTGGTTGCCGATAAATAACCTATCCATTTTATATGAGCTTTATGCTCCACAAGCAGATCTTTTATTAAAGCAAAAGCGGGATCTAAACCATTTTGATTGGGGGGCGTTGAAATTAATATATGGCTAGCCTGGTTGATTTCATCACTAATTGCCGCGAGGCTAAAGGGGATTAAAATCACCCGGCTATTTATGGTGGCCTTCTGTTGATTCGTTGTGCGCGTGGTGGCACTCACCGAGTCAGTATTTTCAAGTAATAATGTTGTTAAATGTTGGGCGGTATAGCCATAGCCTAATATTAATATTTTTTTAATCATCGCATTCTTTGCTCAACATCGGTCATAAGGCATTGATTTGAGCTTGTGAGGTTCATGATTTTTTTTCAATCTCATTGTTAAATAAAATTGGCGAGGCATCTAATGCATCCCCACCCATCATGCTGGCCACTCTTTCGAATGAGGAGAGCAACAAGGTTTGCTCCCAATCTTGTAACAGCTCAAATTGCTTCGTAAAATTTTCTTGCAGCAAGTTCGGCTTTTGGTTCATGACCTCTTTACATTTATCTGTGGCAATAATATAGACTTTACGTTTATCAATATCGGACCGTATTTTTTGCACATAGTTTTTGCTAATAAGGCGGTCCATAATGGAAGTGATTGTTGCCATGCTTAAACTAACTTGCTTGGCTAATATCGAATTTATAATCCCCGTATCACCGGCCTCATAAATATGCTTCAGCAACAACATTTGTGGCCCTGTTAACCCATAGCGCGCCACTAACTTCTTTGAATGCAAATCAACTGAGCGCATTATTTTTCGCATTGATACTAAAAGTGCATCAGTTTTATCGTGTTTTTTCACTATGAATTATCTCATAAAATCATTCTCATTGATTATAACAGCGAATATTGTTAGAATACAAACAATTATTCAATCTAGAAATAAATAGGCGTCTTATGAAAAATAGTAATTTACAAATATGCGACACCCAAATACATCCTGGTGAATCACTAACCTTGGCATTGCCCATGCCAGAGCTTTTTAGCTGCGCCCCCATGTACATGCCCATAAAAGTGGCTCATGGCAAACAGGCCGGCCCCTGTTTACTGATTATTGCTGCCATGCATGGCAACGAAGTAAATGGCACTGAAATCATCAACAAGCTCATGGCCAGCAAAGCGCTTAACCGATTGAAAGGCACCATAATTGCCATTCCGGTGTTAAATGTTTTTGGTTTAATCAATCGTTCACGTTTTTTACCTGGTGGTATCAATTTAAATCGTAGCTTCCCTGGCTCAGAAAATGGCAGCCACGCCTCACGTATTGCCCACTTATTTATATCAGAAATATTTGATAAAGCCGATTACTGTATCGATTTGCAAACCGGCTTCATTAACTACTCTAATTTGCCACAAGTTTATGTGGATTATAAAAATGACAAAGCCCGCTCGTTGGCCCAAAGCTTCAACGCCCCGGTTATTTCAGATTTGGCCCACACAGAAGGTAGCCTAGGCCTTTATGCCGTTAAGAAAAACATACCCTACCTACTTTATGAAGCCGGCGAAGCCATGCGTTTTGATGAGCAAGCCATTAAAGTGGGCACAAAAGGCATTCTTAATGTAATGAAAGAAATTGAATTGCTACCCAGCAAAGTTGACAATAAAATTAAAAAATTCAAAAGTGCTTTTGCAACCAATAATATTTGGGTAAGAGCCTCCAGCAGTGGCTTAAGTCATGCAACGCATACCTTGGGACAATACGTTAAAAAAGGCGAGGCACTCTGTGTGCTTAGCGATCCATTCGGTGCATCAGAAGATGTCACGGTTAACTCACCCGAAGATGCTGTAATTGTGGGGCAAAATAATCTACCCTTAGTCCATGAAGGCGAAGGCTTGTATCAACTGGCGCTATTTTCGCGCGAAATGCAAGCAACTGCTACGCGCTTAGAAGAATGGCAAGAAAATTCTACCGAACAACTCAGCAGCAATAATAACGACTCCACCACAGTATGAGCACATCAAACAACGGTAAAATAAGTTGGTTAGGGTGCCTGATATGGGGAACAGCCTCGCTGTTCTTTTTATATGAGTTTTTCTTGCGTACCTTTGTGGGCAGTATCTCGCATCAAATCATTCCAGATTTACACCTATCGTTAGAATCATTTGCGGTTATAGGCTCAGCCTATTATTTCACTTATGGCCTTATGCAAATACCGGTAGGTATATTAGCCGATAAATTTGGCGTTAAAATCTTACTCTTTGTTGGCACATTAATTTGTAGCGTTGCAGCACTCTGGTTTGCTCACGCACAATCATTTTGGCCTGCATTTTTTGCCCGCATACTCATGGGCTTTGGCTCCTCATTTGCATTCATCACTTTACTCACTATTTCTATGGAATGGTTTCCGAAAAAATATTTTGGTTTTTTTGTGGGCGCGGCACAATTTATTGGCACCATGGGTCCACTATTAGCCGGCGGCCCTCTGGTTACAATCATGAAAGAATTTGGCGGCAATTGGCGCATACCCATGTCATATGTAAGTCTAGTTGGTGTTGTACTAGCCGTGATGGTTTTGTTGTTTGTAAAAAATAAAACACGTGATAAAAAAGAAAAATTCATTCTACTTAAAAAACCAAAATCAACCTTGTTTGGCCTAAAACAAATGTTTAAAAACAAACAAGTTTGGTTTATTGCTTTCTATTCGGGCACCTCCTATGGTGCCATTGCGTTGTTGGGTGCTATATGGGGCACTGAATATTTGCAAACCCGAGGATTAAGTCAAGAAACGGCCGCTTATTGCGTATCAATGGCCTGGATTGGTTATGCCGTTGGTTGCCCGCTAATGGGTGTTTTGTCTGATTTGACTCGACGCAGAAGGCCAAGCCTTATTTTTTGCTCTGCCATCGGCATTATTGTAACGCTATTGATTGCTTACCCTACCATTAGTTCGGCCTGGATTTATGCCGGCCTCTTTTTCTTGCTAGGCATAGCAGCCTCGGGGCAAAACGTTGGCTTTGCGGCCATTTCAGAACAAGTGGCCAATGAAACGCGTTCCGCAGCTCTGGGTGTGAACAATGCCGCGGTGATTTCTTTCGATACATTTATGCCGGTTATTATTGGCTACCTAATCACCCTCTCTGCCGGTGAAATTCATGGCAATGTGTCCTTGCTCAAGCCCGAAAATTTTGCCGTCGCCTTTTCTATCATGCCCATTCTTTATCTGCTGGGACTACTGGTGGCGATTTTTTTAATCAAAGAAACCTATTGCAAATCACAAAAAGAAACCATTGTGCTAACAACCTCCACCACCGCGAGCTAATTCCATTTCAGTGTTGCTTTTAGCGCTACGTGCCGCAAAATGTTTGGTGCGTCTCATCGTGATTAGCAGGAATATCAAAATAGCTAAGCGGGCTAACCTTTTTTGTATAAGGTGTTTTAAGATCAAGCAGCAATTGCTGTAAATTGCTTTGCTCATTCAATTCAACCGCCTCATGAATCATTTGCTCAACAAGATGGTTCCTGGGTATAACAACCGGGTTCACTGTTTTCATAAGCTCTTGCGCTGTTTGCTTATCTACACCCTGGCTAGTTAATAAACCCGCCCAATCCTCAAGCCACTGCGTTAAAGGTGCCAATTCTATTTGCTCGGCATCATATGTTAAGGCATAAAAAGTGTTGTGATAATCTAATTTATGATGAAACATTAACGCCAATAAGTCTTCAATAAGCGGTTTAACATTATCATCTATTTTATCAAAGCCCAGTTTCTGGTGCATCATGACCTGCCAACATTGCTCAAACTGCTCATCAAACTCTCGAATAAGCTGTTGGGCTATTGCGATAGCTTGTGGCTCCTCACTATCCAGCAAGGGCAACAAGCACTCGGTAAGCCTGCATAGATTCCACTTTGCCATAGATTGCTGTGCTGAAAAAGCATAACGTTGGTCGCGATCAATAGAACTAAAACAGGTTTGAGGATCATATTTATTCATAAACGCGCAAGGACCAAAATCGATAGTCTCACCCGAAATGGTCATGTTGTCGGTGTTCATAACACCATGAATAAAACCAACACGCAGCCATTCACTGATTAGTTTAGCTTGTTTATTAATAACAGCTTTTAAAAAATTATAAGCACGTTTTTCATTCATTTCAATATGCGGATAATGACGCTGGATACTAAAATCCATTAACGCTGTCACGGCCTCTATGTTTTGAAAAGCAACCGCATATTCAAACGTCCCCACCCGCAGGTGACTCTTAGCCAAACGAATCAAGACAGCGCCCTGCTCTTCTTGTTGCCGAGAAATTTTTTCACCCGTGGTTAACACCGCTAAACTACGCGTTGTAGGAATACCCAAACCCGCCATCGCTTCGCTGTAAATATATTCACGCAACATGGCACTCAAGGTTGCTTTACCATCGCCACCACGTGAAAATTCTGTTCTGCCCGAGCCTTTCAAATGCACATCAAACATCTGCATATTAGGGGATTGATACTCACCCAACAACATCGCCCTACCATCACCCAACATATTAAAATTACCAAACTGATGCCCAGCATAAGCTTGAGCAATCGGTCGATGATCTTGAGCCATTAAGCTTTCTATTAAAGATTCAGGCGGGCTAACATTAAACTGCATTTCTTCAGCCAATGAATCATTAAACAAGTAAATATCCGATTTAATATTAAGATCATTTTCCACCACGCTGTAAAAACAAGCAGGCAGTTGTTGGTAATGTTGGGTTAATGTCGTCAAGGTGTTTCTCTTATAGGCTGTTTAATTGCTAGGTAGACATCCTATCATATATTCAAAATAGCGGATATTGGCTTAAATCGCTAATCGCGAATCGCGATTAGCGATTATTTGAAGGCCCTCAACGCTCTCCTGTTCGCGAACAGAAGAACGCAAATCTTCGCCCTAAGTATTTTGTGTCAATGAATGTAGGTTGTCATCAGAAAACAGTCGAACACCATCCCGACACGCTACCGCCTAGCAAGGCTTAAACGCTATTAAACTAGGCTCTGCTGCCAATCCTAAAATCCAATGCAGGCTCGCCTTACTCCACAATGAGCTGGCTTCATGCGGCATGGCTTTGGGGTAGCCACTCACATTGGTGATAAGAACGTTACGGTCTGTTTTAATGGTTTCATCATGCTTACTGCCATAAACATTACCCCCTTCAGAAATGGCCATGTCAACAATCACCGCGTGGCTTTTCATCGCATCTAATGAAGCTGTCGGAATCAATAAGGGTGCTGACTGGCCTGCTTTGCGAGCAGTGGTAATAACAATATCTGCATCTGAAATTATCGCCGCTATTTTTTGTTGTTGCTCTTCTAGCGACAATGATCGATCAACCACATAGGCGTTAACGCCAGATTTTTCTAACGCTAGAACTCTAGCTTCGTCTCCAAGAATAACAGAAGCCGGCAAGGTTAATTTTATTGCCTCTGCGAGCGCAGAGCGGCCCACCTCGCCCAAACCGATTATAACCACCTTATTGACTGGGTTGATACATTTTGAAATGGCATCATTTAACGCCAATTTACCCGCAAACCGGCCCATGGCAGCCAGCACGTTCATTGGGTCCGTAGAGGGCAAGTTTGCTTGGTCAATGCTGTACGCTTGTATACCAGCACGATGATATTCATTCACATGGTCAGAGTCACCCTCAAGTGGGTCGAACGCGCCCAACATCATGGTTCCTGTTTGAAAGGCTTGGCATTCTAATTGTTCACGCTCCCGGTTCGGTCTTTTTGCACGCACAATCAAGTCTATATTCTTGAATGCCTCCGTATAGCTGCACAGCTCCGACTCAGCAAGGTTAACAATGCTTGCTCCCACGGCTTGATACGCTTTGTTTTCATACCCTGCGCCCAGCCCTGCGTTGCTTTCAACCGTAACACCATGGCCCTTTTCAATCAAGATTGCTATGTCTTGAGGGATTAATGCCACTCGGTGCTCGCCAGCGCGAGATTCTTTTGCCAGAAAAATTTGATAAACCATATTCTTACCTTTTATTTAGTGAGTCTCTTACACAGTCTAATTTATGCTTGCAAAGTAAACAATAAGCAGAATATAATATCAATATTTACTTTTTGAGCGTAATAACGATGTCACGTAATTTTCATGAAGATACTGAAATATTTGCCGCAATTGTGGATTGCGACGGCTTTGGCCATGCGGCAAAACAGCTGGGAATATCACCCGCCCTGGTTAGCCGCCGTATCCGCGCACTAGAAAAAGAATTAACGGTGACCTTACTCACACGCTCAACCAGAAAATTTGAATTGACCGCCGAAGGTGTGCTGCTCTATCAGCATGCAAAAAAAATAATGCTCGACAAAGAAACCACCTTACACGCCATAGAGACGCTATCATCCAAGCCATCTGGCTTACTAAAAATTAGTGCCCCCATGAATTTTGGCAGACGATACATGGCTTCTGCGCTATGTGAATTCATGAAAATATATCCTGAGATTGAAGTTGACCTAAGGCTATCAAACAAACGCATCGACATGATTGGTGAAAAATTTGATTTAATCATACGCGGAGCCGGTTATCTTGATAAAGAATCGTTAGCAGAGAATAACCTCATTGCCAAACAGCTATTAAGTTCACCCATTATTTTATGTGCCAGCCCAGATTTTATTCAACGCCACAAAAAAATACAAACAACACATGATATACAAGGCTTACTAGGCATTGACTTTAATCCCACACCATCGGATGCTCCAACTCATGACTTAGTCTGGGAAGCAAAAGATAAAAATAAAGTAATAGAATTGAAACTTAAAAAACAACTGTCTTGCAATGACATCGACACCACCATTAAAATGGCTTGTGAAGGAAATGGAATTGCTAAAGTAGCCCTCATCAATATTGAAAATGAAATAAAAACGAAAACGTTAGTGCAAGTGCTGCCCACTATCGATTTAGGAAAATATAATTTATTTGCTGTATTTCCACAACGCACTTTACCGCAAAGAACCAGAAAACTCTTGGCGTTTTTTGAGCGGCAGTGGGGCTGATTGTTGAAAATAAATCACCCGCTGTTGCTAAATTAAATCTCCGAAATCAGCCCATGATTTTTTGCATGCCTGTTACGCTTGTCTGGCTGCGAGTCCTTGTAAACTAACTAAAAATTCTATACGCGTGAATTAAAATTCGCTATAATTCCACAGACGTTATAACCTCCACAAGATATTTATGACAAGCCTTCAGTTACAACCCTACACAGATCAAGAATTACCTCAGTACCTTTCCGGCATTATTAAGCGTTTTACTCAAGCCCTTGTTAATACCGGTGTTGATAAATCACAAGCGAGTAATATTGCTGAAGAAAAAGTTATCGGCCAATGTTTTCCCGGCCGAAAAAACCATGCTCACCAGCTTGTTTTTCACCTATGCCACCGCCAAGCAAACATTGGCTGGTTATGGCTCAGCATACAAGGAAAACATGAAATCAGAATCGCTGATATTTTCATTGAAGAATCTGAACGCAGAAAAGGTTTTGCCAAAGAGGCTATGATAGCTGTTGAAAAATTAGCCCAAGAAAAAGATATGACAACAATTTCACTTAATGTGTTCGAAGACAATGTTCATGCCAAACTTCTGTATATTAACCTTGGCTACAAGGTGATGCATGCCGCTGATGGCAAATGTGAAATGCAAAAAACAATGTGATCAATGTGCTTGATATTTCATATTATTATCAAACTTGATTCTAAACGAGGCCCATTATCTTCAAAATCAACCCTAGATCCGGTAGTTAATCGAATAGCGGCAAAACAACCGATATTTTTATCAATCAAATCATATAGTTAAAATAAATCCAAATTAATGCAAGTTTAATATATACCAATTGAGAATCATGTACTATATTCATTCCCATAATAATAAAATAAAGAGTTCATCATGCCACTAGCCTTACGCCAGCGAGGACAACCTTCTGCTCCTCTAATAGTCTGTCCTATCAAAGCATCGCCCAATATGGCCGAGCAAACATTATGCTTAGTTAGCGCATTAAGTTTGATCAGGCTGGATATCAATAAAGTCAATGATCGTCATATTACACAAGCACTTAAACAATATCGCAATTTCTATTTGAATGAACTGCCCTCCGGCCTCAACATTGAGTATTTTGGCCGATATTTGAGCTCCAAAGTACCCTTAATATATCGTTTCGTCCTTCATACACGCTCCATACATAAGGCGTTGGTATTGCACCTAACTCAACTAATAAATCAAGATGATTTAAAAATCATTCAAACGTTAACCACTGAATCGGCGGTTGATGCTACATTAAATAAAGAAAAAATCATTGCGTTTAAGTTGACACGTAAAGTTCAGGCTCGGCATCAAGAGTACTTTTATAAATTTGCATTGGCGCAGCACGAGGATTTTTCAATCAAATTTAATCTACAAAACATGCAGACAAAACTCTTGCCTGTACCGACACAAAAACCTGGTCATGGGCGCCGCAATGCCATACCCACAATGGCATGCATAGGCAGCTCGCCTGGCTTAGCAAAACAAAACAAGCCCGCAGAAGCAAGCTGGCAGCAGTGGGATTTTACAGCCCTCCCTTTAGAAACGCGTACTATTTGGAAAGAGTTAGCAAAGGTTGGAATTAGACCAGAAAAATTAGAGGGGTATCGAGCGGGTTTCACCTTAGCGTTAGACCCGTCTCATGCATGGAATAACTTTTTGAAAAAACTATCGCGCAAAGAGAGCCCCGACATACATCATATAGACCAGATAATGACGGACTTAAACACTATTTTTACAACATGCATTCCTGAGGCTTTTGGTTGAGCACACGGCGTAGCAGGCAGCCGCATCCGAAGTAAGGAGTGAACAAGGCAAAACCTGCACGATTGTTCCTGCAGTTTGGATATTTTATATTACGGATACCTGGGCTTGAGCGCTCTCAAGCCCCATTCATTCTAAGCAAAAAACACGGTCTTTACCGCCACACCCAATAACGCTACGCCCACTAAGGTATTCAACGTTAAAATACTCCAGTGGCAATAAAAGGGTGGATTAGCCAAGAGTGATTTTTTGTATCGTGCGCTCCAGGTCATCATGGTAGGCAACAATATTAACAGCAACACGCATAAAATACCGGCGTATTTTAACAAGCCAATAAAGATGCCTGGCTCAATAAAGACAATTAACAGCGGCGGTAAAAAGGCGGCAACCATGACGCGCAAGGCTGTCTTGTTGCTGATTCTTTTTACTTTCAAGCCATCGGCCAAAAAATCTAGCAGCGATAAGCTCACCCCTAAGAAGGACGTGGTTATACAGATAGTAGTAAAAAAGTGAATCAAGAAATCAATTGTTGACGAAGCAGTCAAATCGCCCACTGCAGCAGATAACCCACTAAGGCTATTTTTAGCATGCGATAAGTTCATCAGTGAAGACATGGAAACGCTGCCTGAAATGGTGAAGATCCAAATAATATAAACTAACAATGGAAACAAGCTACCCACAAACACGGCGGTTCGACTGGCTTTTTTGTGCCGATTTAAATACACCACTAAACTGGGCACCACGGTACCAAAACCAAAAGAGAAAATCACTGGCATAATAATGTTTATCGGCGCCACAACATTATGACCATGGTTAAGATTGCCTACATGTATGACTGGAACCAGCAAGTAGATAATCAGAAAAAAGGCAATGAACTTTAAAATAATTAAAGCTCGATTAGACCAATCAATATGCACAATGCCCTGATAGAGAATTATAGCAAAAGCAGCAAAAAACAAAATCGTCGACCAAAAGCTAGAAATATGAATCGACATCAGCTTAAACAAGCCCTGCACAATATCCGTGCCACCAGAGAGGTATAAACTAATTAGCGCATAGAGCAACATTAAGTAGACAATCCAGGTGAACACAATGCCTGGCTTACCTAAGGTGACTTTCGCCATGGAGATTAAATTACTATGGCCGTGCAAATTCAAATTGAGCTCAACTATCATCATAGCGCTTAGAGTCATAAAGGCCCACACAGCAAAAAAGCACGCGAGAATCACATAAAAGTTAACCCCAGCGGTCACCATCGGTAGCGCCAAAAGCCCACCACCAACACACGTGCCAATAATTAAAAACGTTGCCCCAATGAATCTACTAACCACTTACTGTATCCCCTATGCCAGAAGCCAGCAATTATCCCCGTTTTGCGGACTGATAGCAAATAAAGCAAGATCCACCTTCGAATGTTTTATTCAAGGTAATAATGGCGGTAATTAATTCACCTTTGCAAAGCCAATAAAACCAGCTCTGATTTATTAAGCACATTTTGCAACGCACTATTGTAACCCGGCTTAACCCTGGCAAACACCATGGTCTCCACAAAGCTTTGCCAGTGTTGTTGCCATTGCCTATTGTTTTCCAGCTCACCTAACGCCCTTTGTATTTCATTGGCTGGGTTATCAAAGTAATCGCGATTATGATTCTTATATTGCTGCTTGTCTTCTTCAATAATCTGTATAGCCAATGGCGCAAAATCATCGCTAAACAAACCCTTTATTTCAATTTTATACAAATCAAATCAATGACGCACTAAATTTGTATCAAGGTAATGCGCCCTGTGTGTACTGGTCGCCACTCGCCGAGTTAGCGCCACCCATTTTTCAGCCGCCGTTTCGGTAACGGCCATCGCGTTTATAATATGAGTTGGTTGATTAACTTTATCACCTAAGATTTTGTGTATGAGTGTTGTGACTTCTCTTTCAACGAAAGGTAGCTTGACTGTGTTAAGAAAAAACTCAAGTGCCAAATATGGCTTAAGAGTTTCTGATACTGGAAACAATGCATTGTATTTAATAGGCACAGCCATAAACTGGCCTTCATTTCTCACCCTAATGCTGTCTTTATCAATACTGAAACCATTATTTTCGAGCTCACAAATAAAATCTTGTCAAAATTTTCGTAACATTTTTCGCTATTTGTCTTTTTTCATGGTGGCAACATTATTTTTATAGTCCATACGAAAATCGCAGTCTTCACTCATACGTTCAACAATGTTATGCGCTTTAGCCAGACAGGTGCCGCCTTGAAAAATAAGCTAGAAATTTTCGTCGTCAATGCGGCTAAGAATGCCAATCACCTGAGTGAGGTAGTAATCTTTTTCGATCACGTATTCCTCTAGATTCAATATTTTAGCAACACTAGTAATTTGATCTGTTAGTGCGTCATCAACAGGTATTAATGCCACCTTCAAAAGTAATTTGACGCATTCCCACAGCAAGCTCGCGTCGCAAACGACTTTTCAAACGAACAATAAATTTTATAGGTACTTGCTGACTGCGACCTGCGTTATAATCTTGTAAGGCCTGCCCTAACTCCCACTTTACACCCAACCTATCTAATGCCTGTGTTGCAACAGTAGCAAGTGGTTCGCGTAAAATGGCGTCATCTATATAGTGTGACGGTTTTGCTTTTGCATAAAGTCCAAAGCCAATTTTAATCAGCTGTTGCTTTTGAATCAGCCGATTTAAGGCACGGCTTATTTGGCGGTAACTGCCAAGCACAGTAAGATCTTCGCGCAGCACGACTTCGCCTGCAATAGCATCAAATCGCTCTTGTATTTTGCACTCTATACTATCGCTGTATTTTACTTTCATTCACATTACCTGCGTCAAAATGGGACAGCAAACGCTAGCATCAAACTAAGCACTGCTGCTCCCTAACTTATACGCAAAGTCGGTAAGCTACTAGCACAGTTATTTAATTCGACTTCAAAGGAATAAAATCAACTCAACGCACCTGATTCACAATGCCAATAGTAATATGCGGCTCCACACTATGGCCTCTAAAATTTAATTTATCCGGCAAATCATATTGGCGGCGAAACATACTTATCCAATCAGACTGCACCCGCACAACATAATACTGTTTACGGCTAATTAACAACGTCGCCACATCAAGTAATTGAATGTCGTTTACCACGGCGCTATCTAGCGTTAAATTTTCTGCCCACTCATTACTGTAAACCACACTAATGTGCGCGCCGATAAAATTTTTATCTTCACTAAAATAATTAGGCAGCTCAATGTCAGGGATTTTTAAGTAGGGAAATAAAGAGTGAATAATGGCGTCATCAAGGTCAAGGTAAGCGTAGCCCTCTGCGGTCCAGCAGAGCTTTCCTTGCAAGGATTTGCGAGGGAAATGTTTTGTTACGTTCTTCTGTTCAAATGCTTTGAATGACATAGTGTGACTCGTGTAAGGTTTAACTTTAAACCTTATGCTCAATTACCGCATTCCAACTAGTCACTTTACCGATTTTAGAAAAATGAATATGCGTGGCAATGAGATCGGTATAAGCTGATTCGTGGTGCAATTTAACTTTAAGCTTGTAGACCACAATGGCATCACGCTGGTTCACAACCACTGCTTGCAAAGGACGAACCACATGAAAAGATTGCATTTTTTCGAGCATTTTTTTAAAACGTGCCTGTAAGGCGTCCACATTTTTAGCGGCGAGCACCCCATTTATAGAGTACTGTACTTGTTTAGCATAATGGCTTTGAATATCTTCGCTGCGATGCTGGTTATACGCGTTCAACCAATCAAAAAAACCCTGAACCCATTGCGTGGTTTGCTGATTGCTAGCAGCCGACATCGTTGTGATTTTAGTCTGAACATGTTTCCCATCCCATGGAAGAGCTGATGCACTAAAAAGGGTTAACAATAGACATAATAGGTAGATAGTTCGCATAATTAAAATCCCAGCCAAAGAAACGACTATCCTAGCATAAACGTTTAGCCATTCAAATATTTATGCCCTAAACCGTTATTGCCGCTAAACAGGCAAGCGCGCTATGAGTCCCGTCACGCTGTAAGATCTCGTTGACAGAGTTTGTAAGAGAATGTTTATTGTTACTAAATTTTCTCGTTTGAAAAAAACACGTCGTTGCGAGGGAAAGTCATGATACAAACCCTTCTAGTTGTATTTTATGCATTTTTTAAAGTGCGCACGCCTGGGCTGCTCAAAATTTTATAATTCATTAATGCTCACTTAATCTTAAAGCAATATAATCTTCAAAACACACACGCTTCTATTGGAAATGAAAATGGGTCTAGCCAACAAAGATATTAGAATAATAAGCATAACAATAAACGAAAATTCAACCACAGCACCATTTAAGGCGACACCTAATGCACTGCTTTAAAACCATTTTCAACAATATTCCAACCGTTTATCCGCAGCTTGATAAAAACGAGTTAGAAGGAGGGCTCTGCTGCGGGTTGGCAAGCTGTTATATTCAAGGCGTTTTTTGTGATAAACGCCATCTATTAAATACCCGACTCGCTCTCTTAAGTCAAACACAATGGTTGTTGTGCGGCAGAGAATATTCTAACCTTAACGACGTTATCAATGCTGCCCAAGACATCAGGAAAGACAAATATCGAGCGGGGGGGCGTTTTCAAGCCGAACAGTATATCGACATTAGAGTCTTCTTAGACACACTTTTAGGGCTTCAAGGGGGCTTCGGGGCAGAGCTCGGCATACCACTAGCTCAGAACATCAAACTCATTTCACCTTTATTTATGTCAAAAGAGCTCGAGCCAAATACTCACTGGCATTTGCTCTATGGTGATGTCTTAATTTTGGAGCAAGACACTGCTGTGGAAAAATTATTGGCTATTTTTGAAGCCGCAAAAGAAAAGTTAAAGCCAGAATGCCAGCTTCGCTTTGCACTACGAATTGGAACCAACAACCATGTAGTTGCACTGTCAGAACAAAAAGAACAATCGACAAGATACCAGCTGTATAATCATGGAACAACATACTCTGTAGCAGAACTAAGCCACCTTATCCCCTACCTATTCAAAGCATTTCCATTCCCC
>JAWUVP010000012.1:0-13251 GCA_034112285.1 Gammaproteobacteria bacterium | reverse complement strand
CTGGTACCGCATAAGCGTTTGCTGCTGCATACGTGTTTTCTGCTGCGACGGGTACTGGTACGGCATAAGTGTTTGGGCCATTACTCCTGCCCTCAAAACCATTGGCAACATCGACACCGGGAACAGCGGATGGCGAATACTCGGGATTGGCTGCCAAAGGCACGGAAGTGGGTACCAAATACCGGGGCTCCGCCGGTTGGCCGTCAATCTGGACATAATTTTCGTCGTCAGGAAAGCCTTCAAACGTCTCCATCTCTTGATATTTTTTATCTGAGCTATTATCCGCTATCTCGCCATAATAGTGCTCTGCAAGAGGTACTGGTTGCTCGTAAAAGCTAAATTCGGGATTTACCACATTAGCCGACGAAGTTCTTATAAAGATAGGGCTTTTTTCCGTTTTTCCAGAACATGGGTTGAACAAGGATCGCGCTGAAGCGGGAATATAATAAAATAGGAGTCTAGTCGTTGTTTCACCCGGCCCCCAAACGCCAGAAGAGTACCAAGCGGATGAAAACCAGCCTGGCGTGGACTCTGCCTCTGTGGGTGTGTACGGATTTTCTTGCCGGGATCCACGCGATGGGTCTTTTTTTAGCCGGTCTGCGGCATTCAACATACATTGATGATGAGCGACCAGGCCGTTGGGGAACAAGCCAAATGCATTTTTCATATCAACAATATTCTTGCCAGATGAATTGATGGGCACACCGTTTTTTTGCCGTATCACTTGTTCGCTAACCTGGTCCAAACCACCTTGGTTGAGTGGGGTAACAACTAGGCGAGAGTGATCGGGTGCCTGTGTTGTTGCGCCTGCAAGAGAGTTTAATGTGTGCATTACACTTGGGTTGGGTTTTTTCCCCGTCCGAACATGGTAATTCATCGCCGTTATTTGGGCGACATCGCTTATGCTTCCGGATTTATTATCGTCAGCAGCTATTTGCTCTAGTGGCATTTCGAAATAGCCTTCATTCAATGTCTCGTTGTCGATGGTCGCTTCAGGGTTGGCGGTCTTGGCCGTAGCTCTCGCCGGCTCTGCATATGCATATTCAGCTCGTTGTGACAAACCCAGAAGCTGATCTTTTAAGGCCTTAATGCGAGTGAAAGACGGAGCTGTGGGCACTTGGACGCCTTGTGGCTCGCTAGTATTGAATTCATGTGTAATTAACTCGTTGCACAGACAGCAGGTACCAATGTTCGACATCGTATGACTCCTTCTTAATTTAAATAAAATAATTTGGTGCGTAAGTTGTTATATTATTTTTATTTGAAGGTGTTTTGTTGTTTTGCACTGCTGATAGTTATAGCACAAAATATTAGATAGACACATCCTTATTAATTCAAACAGAGACAAAATAAAAAATATTTATTTTAAAAAATTATTGAATTATTAGAAAATTATTTTGTGCAGATTTGACAACATTGAGCTGGTAAAATTATCGAGTATGGAGTAAATGATTTAAAACCGTTGATTTTTATCGCTAAATTACCGGATACTTAATAAACGGGCGCTATTTGCTTAAAGAGCGCTGATAAATGCCTTAACTAAATTCTTAATAAAAACAAGAGGTAATAAGATAATCCAGCTTATAACAAAATTCTATAGAGTCAGTCGCTTATAGCGGCGCCAAAGCATCGTTAGACATTCACTAATTTATCCCTGATAAACAACGTGAATGTCTGACTCTATAGAATTTCGCTATAAAAAAGCGTTAGCTGCTGATTCAGTTGTTTAACACAACTCTTCACATCCTCAACAGGACATTTTTTGCTACTCATGACTTCCAAAAACGCGGGTTGGTAGCCCGTTATGTTATTGGTTTTAAGGTGAGTTAAATGCTTTTCATAGTATGTCCTTATACTCGTAGATGCATAGGGTATAGACATGAAGCATGTATTTTGCAGGCTAAACAGGTAAGAAATATCCGCCCCAGTTCAATTGTGCCATGCGGATTTTTTTCTTATTGAGAGCAATTGTAGGGGCTGCCTGAGGTAAATAGATTATTACAAAAATGTGTGGAATACTTGCGTGTATGAGATATTGCTCGGATACACTGAAGCACCCCATATTATCAGTAAAAACAGTGGTTTAAATGATTTTTGTTATGCCTTTGTGTAAATAAGGTATAATTGGGTAATCGTAGGAGTTAATATTATGCCCATCTACAACAAACAATTTGACGAATTACCTTTTGCTGAGGCCATTGGATGTTTTGAAAGATTCAAAGAAGCCAAACAAAGCAAAGATCTAAAGCGACTTAATCGTTATTTTTCTTGTTATCCTGAGTTGTTTAACAAAGACTATTTTCAATTCGTTGAATTGACCACCAGACGATTGCCACAGCTGCAACACCATTTGCAAGAACGTTGTAAGATTATTCCGTTTCCAACAAATGATAAGACGTAGCGAGTATAGGTTCATGATTGTTTTCATCTCCCGGTCATGAATGGTCGGCTATTTCTTTTTATCCCAGGCTCATTGCTTGATGGAGCAATGATATCGTACCAGACTCATTTCGTATTGGAGAAGGCTAGCCCTACTAATTCATGGGCGAGTTGGTTATAATGGCGAAATTATTAAGCTAACAAAAGAGATAATTTAATGATAAAAACCTTAAAAGTTTTTTTCCTAGTCGCCACCAGTTTTCTGCTAGCCAGTTGTGCCACCCAGCAATATTACGCTGCAACGATTAACACTTGGCAGGGCGCAAACCAAGAGCAAGTTTATCGCACCTGGGGCTACCCCAATAAAATACGAAAATTGCCTAATGGCAATAAATTGCTGATTTATCGCGAGCGTGAGCAAGGTAGTGAGCCTGTTTTTGCAATACCTGGCACCACGACGGTTGAGCAAGGTCGCCGTGGCCGCACGCGCGTGGTGACCACGCAGGGCACTATTTCAGGGGGGGGCTCGTATGACTTGCGCTGCACAACCTGGTTTGAGTTAAACAAAAAAGGCAGGGTGGTCAACACCAGCTTTAGAGGCAACAACTGTGTTGCGACCAAACAATTTATGATGAACCATACTTACCAAGGATTTTAAACAATGGCTACATATTCAACCAATCAATTTAAAGGTGGCTTAAAAATTATTATCGACGGCAACCCGTGCTCGATAGTGGAAAATGAATTTGTTAAACCCGGTAAAGGCCAAGCCTTTAGCCGAGTAAAAATTCGTAATTTACTCAATGGCCGCGTGATAGAAAAAACCTACAAATCAGGTGAGTCGGTTGAAGCCGCTGACGTGGTGGAGTGTGAGTTAGAATATTTATACAGCGATGGTGAGTTTTGGCATTTCATGGACAAAGCCAGTTTTGAGCAAGTGGCGGTGAGCAAATCGGCGCTAGGTGACACGCACAAATGGTTAAAAGAAAATGACCCCTACCAGGTAACACTTTGGAATGATGAAGCCATTGCGGTGGAGCCGCCTAATTTTGTGGAGTTGAAAGTTGCACAAACCGATCCGGGCTTAAAAGGCGACACGGCGCAAGGCGGCAGCAAGCCAGCCACTTTGGAAACCGGCGCTGTTGTGCGTGTGCCTTTATTTATTGAAGAAGGTGAGTTGTTAAAAGTGGATACGCGTAACGGTGACTATGTTTCACGGGCAAAAGGTTAACGGTTAATTAGTAAAATATGAGCACGCAATCTTGGCGACCTTCGGCGGGCATAATAACATTGCAGGCGCGCGCTAAGCTCATTCAAAAAATTCGCCAATTTTTTATTGAACGCGAAGTGCTTGAAGTTGAAACGCCATTGGTTTCTCATCACACGGTAACCGACCCTTATCTGGAATCACTGCAGTGCCAGCTCACTGCAGATTCTTCCCCTCTCTATTTGCAAACCTCTCCCGAATATCACATGAAGCGTTTATTGGCCGCAGGCAGCGGCAGTATTTTTCAAATTTGTAAAAATTTTCGTGTTGATGAGCAAGGACGGATTCATAATCCTGAATTTACCCTGCTCGAATGGTATCGGGTGGGATTTACCCATCATGATTTGATGGATGAGATGGATGCTTTTTTGCAATTGATTTTACAGCAGGGTGCGGCGCAGCGTTTAACTTATCAAGCTGTATTTTTAAAATATTTAGAAATTGATCCATTAAGCATCAGTGGCCAAGCATTGGCCGATTATGCTTTGAAGCACGGCATTAATGACCCAGGGCTTGATGCGCATAAAGATGATTGGCTGATGCTATTGTTTAGCCAGTTGATTGAGCCCAAGTTGCAAGCGGTGACTTTTATTTATGATTACCCCGCTTCGCAAGCGGCGTTGGCAAAAATTAATGCTGACAATCTTGCGGTGTGCGATCGGTTTGAAGTGTATGCCGGTGGCGTTGAGTTGGCTAATGGCTTTCATGAATTAACCGATGCCGCTGAGCAGCGCCAGCGGTTTGTTGATAATCAGGCAAAGCGTAAACAGCAACAGCAATTTGTGCCCGCACTCGACGCACATTTTTTAACGGCATTGGAGCATGGCTTGCCTGCCTGCGCCGGTGTTGCGCTGGGTGTTGATAGATTGGTGATGTTAGCCTTGCAGCAAACAAACCTTGCGAGCGTGTTAAGCTTTGATTTCCAACGTGCATAAATATTGAGGTTACCGTATTCGCTACGGTAGCCTCGTTTAACTCAGCCTATACAATGCCCCCCTTATTTCAATGGAGGCGTTTATGCCCAATACAAAATCAGCTCAATCTTATGTTGACCTGGTAAAGCCGCAATATTTAACCGGTTTGCTAATGCTCTACATCACGTTTTCTTTGATGGGGGTGCCGTTACTTTATAAGTTTATTCAGGTGGGCTACATTGTTGGGCCTGGCGGGCTAGTGCCATTGCCGTTGGTTTTGTTTTTAGAAGATGTGATTGCCGAAGTGTACGGTTATCGGGTGTCGCGCATGTTGCTGTGGTATTTATTAAGTAGCATGGTGGTGTTTATTTATGGCTCGTTGTTTATTATTCATCTGCACTCGCCAAGCTCATGGCATGGTCAGTCAGCTTATGATGCGGTGTTTGGCCCATTAGCGCACGGCGTGCCGATTATGGTGTTGGGAATATTTTGTGGTCGCTTTTTTAATCTGTATGCTATCACGCGTTTAAAAGTTATTTTTAAGGGGCGTTGGTTTGCAATGCGCAGTATTGTTTCTTGCTTTGCGGGTGATATGATCGCGCTATTAATTATTTATACTTTAGCATTTTGGTCTTTTCCCTTTAGTGTAAAGCTGCATTTGTTTTTATCCGATTTGGCTGTGCGGGTGATTTACTCTTTCATTGGTGGATTTTTGGGTATGTTTGTGGTGCGCTATTTAAAGAAAAAAGAAGGGGTGGATGTTTATGACACCAACACGCGGTTCAACCCTTTTAGTTTTCGCTTACGTGGCGGAGATTAAAATAACATTTACTCGGAACCTTGAATAGGTCGCGCTGTTCAGTTTTTATGAAGTCACCTTCTTGTGGTAACGGTTTGAAATAGCAGGATTTTTTATCAATTAAAACCTGCAAGCATTCTGACCATTCCGAAGTCTATTTCGGAATGGTCTTGACTATTCCGAAATGGACTTCGAAATGGTCGGATTGACTCAGGTTGAATTTTGGCGTTTTGCTTGTCAGCTTTTCTTGTTTGCCTGAAGCGAGAAAAGAAACGGCGGTACGCAAATCAACAACGTGCCGCTAACTAAAATAGTTTCATACAACCAAACATGCCCAACATTAATTTGTGTTGGCGGCAAGAACCCGAGAGCAAACACCACCAGGCAAGTTAACATGGCTGCGCCGGCGATGAGTATCAAACCAATTTTACCCCCGGGCACTTTAAACGCGCGCGGCACCTCGGGCTTGCTAAAGCGCAGTTTAATGGCTGCGGCAAAAATACCCAGGTACACCAGCAAGGCCACTTGACTGGTCATGGCAGATAATAAGCTAAACGCACTGTTGATATTGGGCATTAACACAAACGCACAACTGAGTATGGACGTTATAATGCCTTGAATGATTAAAATTTTAGCCGGCACACCATATTGGTTTTTACTTTGCAAAAATTTTGGCGCGGCGCCATCTTCGGCAGCCACCATAATGCCTTTGGTGGGGCCAATCACCCAAGCAGACACGCCGCCAAAACCGCCAATAATAATTAATACGGCAATCACCGGAATTAACCATTTCATGTGAAAGGTATTGAAGAAAACACTAAAGCCTTCCATTAAGCCTGAGGTGAGCTGGATTTCATTTTGTGGGATCACAATGGCAATGGCTAATGAACCCAGTGTTAAGGTAATGATGATGATAATGGCAGAAATAAATAAAGCCCGCGGATAATCACGCTGCGGATTTTTAACATCGCCCGCGTGCACGGCTGACATTTCCATGCCAATTAAGCCAAACAAAACGACGCTGAGTAGTGCAAAAGAATTAATGTTCTCAAATTTGGGGAAAAACCCATGCCACGAAAAATCAACATGCACGGGCTTGCCGCTGCACACCCAAATTATGGCCAGCACAATAATAAAGACCATCGGCACCAAGGTGCCCACTAACGCGGCAATGGTGCTTACCCAGCTAGATATTTTCATACCAAACCAATTGGCAAATGTGGCGCCCCAAAAAAGCAATAAAATCATGGTTAACATGTAGGCTTTATTTTGCGCAAGTTGCGGGTCAAAAAGATACGCCAAGGTGGCCGCCAGTAACGACATAATAGTGGGATACCACACTACATTATAGAGCCATTGAAGCCAAATGATCGCAAAGCCGGCACGCTTGCCAAAGGCTTCGCGCAGCCAGACATAAATTCCCCCCGTTTGCGGCCAACCGGTGGCCAGCTCTGCGGCGACTAAGGCGGTGGGGATTAAAAATAACAATGCACCGAGGATATAAAAAAACACGATACTAAAGCCGTACTCGGCACTAATGGGTAAGCTGCGTAGACTATCAACGGCAATGATGTTTATCATCACTAACGAAAAAACCGATAGCACTTTACGCGAACGGGGAAGGGCGATGCTCATAATAATTCTCTAACTTTAATTGATGCAGGGGGGTTAGGTGTCACTAAAAAAGAAAGGCGGGCCAACAGAGACTAGTAGACGAAGTGCTCCATTGACTTGCTATGATGATGTTGGTTGGCTAAATAGTTCATAAATTAGAGCTTAGCAGAGTTTATAGTTGACAGCAACATCCTACATTATTGTGCAGCAGCAGGGATCTGAGGCTTTAGCTGGGTTTTCGGGTGCTTCTTGCAGGTGTCCTGGATTGATTCTTTGAACTTCTGGGGGTGGGGTGCTGGGTTTTCTTAAAGGGGTGTAGACGCGAACTGATGTCGCTGCCGAGGCTGGTCCTAGCAGAGGCACATTTTCACCTTGTCTGTTATGAGGTGGCGAGTGGGGATAGGCATTTTGGCGGCGTGTTGGCACTGGAGATTGGGGTTCAATCTGCCGGCCGGTTTTAATGTCCTGCAAGGCTTGCGTTGTTAACTCGGCGCTTGTTATGTATCGAATGTCAGCGCATTTGTAGTAGCTTTTGATTGCTTGCCAACATTCTGCGGCAATACTCTCTATTCCAATAGTCCCGCCAAAACCTTCTGGGCAGCAAAAAAAGTGTGGAATGGATGCGCCGATTTTTGTATAGGGGGTCTGCATCATTGAGCCGATGCTGTGTAGGCAGGTGCGGCTATGTTGGAATACGGTCGTTTCGTTTGCTGTGCATTTTGGTTGACCGCTTGCTGCTGGTGATTGGGCTGGTCTCGGAGGGGAAAAGTGATAGCCGCCTTCAACCCAAACATTAATTTGGTAAGCCATTTTGGTGTTATCTGTAAAATAATGGCTGTACAGACGCAAGGCTTCAGCGTGTTTATGGGTATTAGGCGAAATAATAAAGACAACCGGCATTCCTGAGAGTTTATATTCTAATAATTGTCTAAATACATCGGGTTTCGGTGCTTTAGGTTTGCGGCAGTCGACCACGAGAATAAATGGCATTGTAATTCCTGTTAGTATTATTATTGAGTCAATTATAGTTGGTTAAAATTAAAGCAATATTAACAGGTGATGATTTTACCGGTTGATTTTGGGGCGTAGGCGCTTCAAAAAATGTACACAATACAACTAGAAGAGTTTTAAATCATGATTTTCCCTTCCGTATCGTCGTTGCGAGGAGCGTAGCGACGTACTTTTTTTTAAACGAGCAAATTTAGTAGCGCTAGACATTCTCTTACAAACTAGGTCAACGATATCTTACAACATGACGGGCTCTATAGTGCGTTTGCCCTGGCGATTGAACCAGGGCAAACGCGCCTTAAAAAATCTACAAAATACAACCAGGGGTTGCTTTGTTAAAAGTGGCTAAGCCAACAAGCTTGATCAGCGACAGCAGCACCAGGCAGTGAAGCAGCAACTACAGCTGGAAGAAGCGGGTTTTCTGGTGGCACCTGCATTGGAGCCAAGCAATGGGCTCTGCTCTCTGGGCTGAGGGCTAGGAGAAGGGCTAGAAGAAATGCTAGAAGAAGGGCTAGACTGGGGGCCGGGAGAGGTGTCATTGATGGGGCCTGAAAAATCGTAACCTGACAGTCGTTGTTGTAGCTCAAAGTTCTCAGACGCAAGTGGGGGTAAAACTGTGTTTCGATAAGCATCGTTAAATTTTTTGGTAGTACTGAGCCATACTAAGTTTTTTTGGGGTAAGGACCTTAAGTTAGTCATCAAGCCTGTATCAGGCGCGACGACAAAAATACGAGCATACGATTTGAACAGCTCTGCATGTGGCTGTCCTTTGATGTTAGGCAAAAAATCTGAAGAGTGAATGGAAAACACATTTGGAACCCCTTGTCCCGTGAAAACATAAGGATGGGGGCTATTTAGACAAGAAATGAAGTCGGGCGTTTGGCATACAAAGCCTTCAGGGTGCATAGGTTTCTTTTCGGCTCCAGCTTCAGTATAAATAAAAAGATATTGCTGAAAAATACCCAAAAGTTCGTCAGTAAGCTTTTTCTTTTGATGCAGGTTTGTCCCATATAGCGCTAACTCAAATTCAAACTCTTTTGGCGACAATTGGTTTAGCATCTCCATAACGCCAGGTAAGGCCCTATAACTTTGCGTTACTGTTCCGGCAAAATATGCAACGTCAATATTAACAAACAACAGATATTTTTTTGACATTTTACGGACTCCCCTGTTCAGGACGTCAATTATACTCTTTAAAAATTAACACTACATTAAGTCCAGCTTGCCAATTTTTTGCTCACCTACGCGCTGCGTCCAGCTCGAATCTTCAACAATTATAGCGTCAGACAAAAAATTACGCTACCATCACGCCATCTTTACTAGGAGCACTTATGTCTACTGCAACCCCCATCCCTAAAGTCTCAGTATTAATTATTGGCATTACCTGCGTGGCCGCGTTGGCGGGCTTGTTGTTTGGTTTTGATGTGGGGGTGATTTCCGGGGCGCAGCTCTCTATTCATGAAAGCTTTACCATGACGCCGATGCAAAATGGCTTTATGGTCAGCAGCATGCCGTTTGGCGCGTTGGTGGCAGCCGCTTTGAGTGGCAAATTTAATGACCTGATGGGGCGGCGCAATAATTTGTTGCTAACCGCGGTGTTATTTATTGTGGGAACTTTAGGCTGTGCCTTTGCTGGCAGTATAACAATGTTGATTGTTGCGCGCTTAGTGGTGGGCGTGGCGATTGGTGTGGGTTCATTTTCGGCGCCGTTATACATTGCCGAAATGGCCGAAGAGCAACACCGCGGTGGCTTGGTGACGCTAAACCAGCTGGCCATTGTGATAGGCATTTTGTGTGCGTTTATTGTTGATTATCTGTTTACCGCCACCCACAATTGGCGGGCGATGTTTTTTTGCGGTGTGGTGCCGGCTATTTTCTTATTTGGCCTGGCTTGGCGCTTGCCAGAGAGTCCACGTTGGTTGATGGTGCGCAATAAGTTTGAGCAAGCGAAAAGTATTTTGCAACGCATCCATGGCGAGGCCCAAGCAGAAAAAGAATTTGGTGAGTTAATGCATGTGGTGCAAGCCGAAAATAATACCTCTGAAAAAAGCCTGCATAAAAGTTTTTATAAGGTTTTATGGTTGGGAATTTTAGTGAGCATCCTCACTCAGGCGGTGGGGATTAACGCCATTATTTATTACGCGCCCACCATTTTCAAACTCACCGGCTTCAGCCACAATCTCACTGCCGTGCTGGCCACCATTGGGGTGGGCTTGGTGAATGTTATTTTTACGATTGTTGCCATTCGCTTGCTCGATGTCTTTGGTCGCCGGCCGTTATTGCTGGTGGGCATGGGTGGCATTGTGTTGAGCTTAATCTTAATGGTGATTGGCTTTAGCGGTGATATGACCCACCACGTTTCTTTGGCCTGGGTGACGTTTGCAGCGGCTATTATGTTCGTAGCCTGCCAAGCTTTTAGCACCGGCCCCATGTGCTGGTTAATTCCTTCAGAAATTTTCCCCACCAATATGCGCGGTTTTGGCATGGGCGTGTCGGTGGCGTTTAATTGGGGCACCAACGTGGTGGTAGCCTTTTTCTTCCCAGTGGTGTTGTCGCGCTGGGGCGGGGTGACTAGCTTTGCTATTTTCTTGGCCATTGCGGTGATTGCCTGGTGCTATTTCTATAAATTCGTGCCAGAGACCAAAGGCGTGAGCTTGGAGCATATTGAAGAAAACTTGTATGCGGGCAAGAGTACGCGCGAGCTGGGTGAGTAAGTTAAATTTCTCGTAATTGCTGCATCAAACTATAGAGGCCAACGGCTTCTACCTGCTCGCGTAGCCTTTGACTTTATGTTAAACACCCTGCAAATTTAACATAAATTGTTAAATTTGCAGGGTGTTTGATGAGCTGGATGGTCAAGGGTTCGTGCTTCAATATTCTTTTTCATTCTTAACTTGTTGAAATAAAAGCTTTTATCGGCCTGGGTCATAAAACTAAAATGATAATAGTTAGTATTTGCCGTGACAGGTTCATTTTTTGAATTAGATGTCTATTGTCCAGATTTGACCCCTTGAGTCGTTAACGCTTTGCGGGTCCTAAGTGGGGTAAATATGTTTTCGCCATTTCACCACAGGCAATAATGCTTGTAATGATGTTTGTTTCGATTTTATGTTTGCTAGGAACCTCACTGTCAACCTCAAGTTCGACGGTGATGTTTGCATATATCTTGCAGACCTCTTTTAGCTTTTCTATAGGATTTGGTAATTTCAAGTTGCTAGTCTCTAGCATTCTCATCGCTGCGGTTATTCCCCCTAGTGGGTTAAGTGCCTCAATGATTTTTTGAAAAACAGGGGTGCTCGAGGTTGCTTTTAGATCGGGGTATGTTTGTGTTCTAAATTTTTGTCCCATAGTGACATCGAGGTAGGCAATTTTAATCCCTTGGCAGATTTCAACTAAATGTTTATGATTTTGAGCATGATGCTCAGGACTTTGGCATATTAGGTGTGGCATGCCACAAGAATCAAGAGCATGAAGTCCATTTTTTAAGTTGGTTAAATGCTGTATCACCGTTTTCAAACAAGGGAGCAGAGCTGCACTTGACTCAAATATTCCGGGGTGCATATCAGGGTTATGTTTTAGCTGAGGTTCTTCATCTCCAAAATATAAACCTCCTATGAGGGAGTATAGCCATTCATTTTCACGGAAATCATAGGCGAAGGCAGCGGCACCACGCATATCTGCCGCTTGTTGTGATACACAGAGCGCTTCTTTTAAATCGTTTCGCAATTCGCACACATAAGCTTTTAATTCCGCCCTGATAACTAACCTATGCTGCCGAAATTGGATTAATAAATTTAACCAGCTGAGCGTTTTTTCTGGCCCTGTATAGGCATAGGCAGTTTCTAAATGTTTAGCTTTCCCTATGGCTACTACTATAGGGTTTTCACGTCGCAAAGCTGTTTCCATGTCCCCTATTTTTATAGCTGTAAACTTGGATATACGAGTTGTTTTAGTGCTAAAATTCTCTTGTAAACAAGTTGGAAGCAGGGGATGTATTTTTGTAAAGGGCTGAGCCTTTGCTGCATCAGTAGAAAATTTTAACTGTAGTTCTTTTACCGCCGCAAAAACGTTTTTAGTGACTAAATGAATATTGGCAATTTTATATAACCAATCTGCATTACTTATCGGTTTGGCCGGATCTATTGCAGGAAGAGCTGAAGCAGCCGTTAGGTTTAAGCATAGGTCTAAATCAACGACCGTATCGGGTGTTATTTTTAAAAATTGTTCCAGCCATGCCTTAAGGCTTCGATCCTCAGATAGTTGTGCTTCTAATTGCTTAATTGCAGCAACATAGGGACTGATTAGCGTATCAACATGTAAGTGTGTGGCTTGCGCTGCACGTATTTCAGTCATGCTGTCCATTTCTCCCATAGCTACGTCTAACCTAGTCAACGTTCTGGCGGCACCACATTGAGTGACGGGGGCCATTGAATGTGCTGAGGTTTGAAATATAATGGGCGTAAAAGGTACACAGTTTTTTATCTGCTGTTCTGAAGTTACTAAGTCGGGTCTTGTCTGTTCTATGAAATTATTGATAATACCAACATATGAAATCAACTCTTGGTGCCAAGCAATGCGTACATTTCTTATTTCTTTGAATAACGTTAATATCTGATTGAGTATTTTTTCGCTTGGCTCTAGAAACTCCTTGTGGGTGGTTTTTATTTTTGCCATTGGATCAAGTTTCACCGTTTTGTCGGGATTGTCCGGGTCTGTTTGGTATTCTAATAATGCTTTTAGTTGACAGAAAAAGCTAGTGAATAAACATTGCCATTGCGTTTGACTTGGTTTTGTATATTTTTTGTATAGGGCTTCTAACTTTGCATACGCGGTGTCACAATCGAGAGAGAAAATGCTTGGATCGACTTTATCGCCTTTTTTTGTATGGTATTTATCCATCGCCAAAACTAACCGTAGATAAGGCGTTGCAAAAATAGATAATAGATATTCAGAACGATAGACACCATTAAAAACCGGCATAATTTTTCCTTTATGATATTTTTTTTGTTAAAATTATTATTTTCAGGCCTAATCCTAGCAGATGTTTGAGAAAAAAGATCAACTCTGTTAAAAAATTATTTCGCCAGGGTGTACGCATTATAGATCCCGTCATGTTGTAAGATATCGTTGACCTAGTTTGTAAGAGAATGTCTATTGCTACTAAATTTGTTCGTTTGAAAAAAAAGTACGTCGTTGCGAGGAGCGTAGCGACGCGGCAATCTAATTAAGTGCTCTGGGGTCTAAAAGATTGCCATGTCGCTACGCTCCTC